>JALEHC010000252.1 GCA_022763215.1 Saprospiraceae bacterium | reverse complement strand
ACCTTTCTTAGTTTTTACTCAATGTATAGATGTAATAATTTTCATTTTTCAGGTTGAAATCATCAAATGTTTGCCAAAGTCTGGCATTTGGATAGCGAGCCGGATCGAGCGGCTGGTAAGAAATAATGATAATGCCCCCCACCTTTTTAAAGTCTGCAAATAAGAACAACTCTTGTTGTGGTGGCAGATAAATCTTTTCGGTCCACTTAAAATAGGAGAAAGTTTCGCCTTCCGGCAAAGCATAAAAATCGCGCCCGGTATAAGCCAAAACAGGTGTCGCTTCAAACTTGTTGATCGCGATAATTGGCACTTCTTCTGGTACATTCTTTTTGAGAAACTCCCCTGCCATTCGAGCATTCGTAAATGGGAAAAGCAGTTCTTTTTCTACCGCCCGGTAAGTGTATGCGATTTGCGCAAGCAAAATACTTCCCAGTATGACATAACGCGACCAATCAGGCCGTTGTCCGCTTTGCCACCAAAGATGCAAACAGCACACAAAAAAGATATAAGACATCCCCCACTGACGCACCCCACCCGGGTAGAAACCCGAACAAAACAGGAAATAAACCAGGTGAAAGAACAGGAAAGTCAACAAAACTTCTTTTTCTTTCCAGAAAAACCAAATCAGCAAGGCCAATACCACTGCACTAAGGCTAAGTCCCAGTGTGGTTACGCCAAATACATTGGTATCTGGCAACAGCCCAATCCAATACGTATTGACAAAATTGCCTTGAAAAGCAGTTTGTATCACATCACTTGCAAAAGGTTCAGCGAAAGCCGCCTGCAAATTGCGTTCGCTTGAACGCGGCACCACTGTGAGCAGGAAAACCAGCACACCAGCAATTCCACCAGCCAGTACCTGCTGAACAGATCGGTTTTTTAAGCTTTCCAGAAAACTGTACTCCCGCCATGACTGCAACAGCACATAAAGGGTAAATGCGCCCGCCATAAACAAGCTAAACACTTCTACCTGGCAAAGTAGGAATAGGAGTAAAGCAACCCGAAGCGGCTTTTTTTGGTATAGTGGCGCAGCCTCTGCCAAAAGAAAAGCGATGAGCATAACAAAAATGTAGCCCCGATTGACCATACCGTATTCAAAAAACAGGTAATAACCCAGCGCCAGCGACCATTTTAGCCAAAGCGGAAACCGCAGCCGCACAAAAAAGACATAAAACACGCCCATTCCGGCCAGTAAGTGGGCAGATTGAAGCCAAAGATGCTGAGCACCACCAAAGACTTGATAAAGCGTGGTGAAGATTTTTACGTATAGATACCACAATGCCGGATGGCCTTCAAAGTATAGGTTTTGTAGTAATTCCAGCCAGCCCATATCACGTGCCATCATCCATACCTGCCATTCATCTTTCCAGATTTCGTGGAAACCAAATTTGAGAATGGCCAGCGCCAAGATCAAAGCGCCCGCAGAGAGCCAAGAGAAAAAACGGGATTGCTGCATAATACCAATTGAGGTCGAAAATTAAGGAATTTTAAGAAAAACCAAGTTGCAAAACAGACCTAATGTTAATGCTGAATCGCAGTATGGGCGGCCTTTAACCAATATATAACGAAATAATAGATGGCAAATTTACCATCAAAAGAGTAAAATCTTCTATTTTTAGGCCATTCAGGCTGAAATATTCGGCCTTCCTCAAGAAATCCAGATGATAGAGAAAGCGACTATTCACATCCCAAAAACAACGATCAACTAACATAACAACTTCTTAAAAAACAAACGAAACGATGGCGAATCCAAAGCAAATTGATTTTAATAATCAGCCCCAACTATTTGGGCATCCGGCAGGATTGTATGTGCTGTTTATGACAGAGATGTGGGAACGATTTAGTTACTATGGAATGCGGGCGATACTCGTGCTCTTTTTGGTAGCTTCCACAACAGGCGATAATCCAGGGTATGGCTGGGCAGATGGCGAAGCCTATGCACTTTATGGCTGGTACACAATGTTTGTGTATGTAGCTTCTATACCGGGTGGTATTTTGGCAGACCGTTATATCGGGCAGCGCTGGGCCGTTATGGTCGGTGGTATATTGCTTTGCGCCGGACACGGCGTATTGGCCATTGATGCACTCTGGGCCTTTTATACAGGTTTGGCTCTGATTGTTTTGGGAGTAGGTTGTCTGAAGCCTAATATTTCGACTATGGTTGGTGGTTTGTATGCCAAAGGCGATCAGCGTCGTGATATGGGATTCTACATTTTCTATATGGGTATCAACTTGGGAGCTGCTGCGGCTGCTTTATTGGTAGGTTATGTAGGTGAAAAAATCGGATGGCACTATGGCTTTGGTTTGGCTGGTATTGGTATGGCTATTGGCCAGGTGACTTATTTCTTTGGCCAGAAATATCTACAGGGTGTAGGTGATTTGGTAGTCGAAGAAAAAACCCAGGCAGGTAATCGTCCAAATCTGATTATGGATATTTTCAAGCATACCAATTCTATTATAGGATTTGCCATTACTGTTGTATTAGGTGTTTTATTGTTTGTTCAAGGCACTTGGGATTATGGCTTGTTATTGGTTGCTCTTGCATTTGCAGTTGGTATTGGTATTGTGATTTATAATGATGGCGATCAGGTTGAAAAAGACCGCATACTGGTTACTTATCTGTCCTTCCTGATTATCATCGTTTTCTGGGGTGCTTTTGAGCAAGCGGGAGGATTGATGAATGTATACGCCAAAGAAAAGACCGACCTACAGTTGACGAGTTCGATTACCATTCCCGCGAGTTGGTTCCAATCGGTCAATGCTATTTTCATTTTAATATTTGCTACTCTGGTAGGTTCATTCTGGGCTTGGTGGCGAAATCGTGGTCGCGAATCTTCTTCTATTTTCAAGATGGCGATTGGTGTGATTATTATGGGCTGGGGTTTCTTCTTTATGTCTATTGCCAGCCAAGAAGTACAGTATAGCGAAACAGGTGAAATTTTGGCAAAATCAAGCATGATCTGGCTGGTTCTTGCCTATTTATTCCACACACTGGGTGAGCTTTGTGCATCGCCTGTGGCTTTGTCATTCATTACCAAATTAGCACCAGCACGTTGGATGGCCTTTATGATGGGTGCTTATTTTGCTGCTACCGGACTCGGAAATAAAGTAGCTGGTTTGCTAGGTGAGTGGTCAACCTCTTTAGGTGAATTCAATATCTTTACGGGTATCGCGATATTCTGTACTATTTTTGGTGGATTGGTATTACTAATCATCAAGCCATTGAAGCGTTTGACACATGGTGCAGAAGACCTAGAAACAGTAAAAGCATAATCATTAAACAAACATAGGGCTGTAGTTGAAGGCCGTAGCCTTCAGGCAGCAGGATAAACATTAGTATATGTCAACTAACTCAAATTCGTTATACGAACATGGGAAAGTACTGGGCCACCCATCCGGTCTTTTTGTACTTTTCTTTACAGAAATGTGGGAGCGCTTCTCTTACTATGGAATGCGTGCTCTGCTTGTCATTTTTCTAGTTGGTGAACTCACGGGCCCAAACCCTGGCTGGGGTTGGGAGCGGGAAGCAGCTCTTTCCCTTTTAGGTACGTACGCCCTCATGGTATATCTTACACCTATTATGGGTGGGTATATTGCCGATCGGATCATTGGTTATCGGCGAGCGGTCGTCATCGGTGCCTTACTCATGACCATTGGTCACGGAGCTATGGCACTCGAAACAGAGCTGATGCTTTATATCGGTATTTCTTTCCTTATTGTTGGTAATGGTTTTTTCAAACCGAACATGACCTCCATCATCTCTAAAATGTATGAAAACTATCCAGAGAAAAAGGATGGAGCATACACCATTTTCTATATGGGGGTTAATGCTGGTGCATTCCTCGGTATTATGCTTTGTGGATACCTTGGTGAAAAAGTAGCCTGGAGCTATGGCTTTGGTCTTGCAGGTATTTTTATGTTTATGGGAATGCTACAATTCTACTTTGCATCACCTATTTTTGGCAATATTGGTGATAAGCCAGAAGCCATCAAAGACGAAGATATTGTTGTACCAGAAGGTGATCGCTTGAATCCGTTTGGCATGATTGATAAAGTATTGATTGTACTTTTTATCATCTTTTCCTTGGTTTGGATCATTAATGACCCGCTTGCCAAAATAGGGAATGCTCCCTTGTTACCTGGCGGGGCTGAAGGGACGATCGCCAATGGTGTTATTCTTACAGCGCTTTTCATTTTTCTTGCTGTGCTGATTTCGCGCCTGACACGATATACCCCACTTGTTCGAGATCGAATGATAGCTGTCGCTATTTTCTCGTTTTTCACGGTATTCTTTTGGGCTTCTTTTGAGCAGGCCGCTGGTTCAATGGCCATTTTTGCCAAAGACTATACGGCACGTGCCCTCACAGGTAGTTCTGCCAGTATTTTCAAAATAGTGGATACCATCGTCACCTTGGTGCCACTAGGTATCATCACTTATGTGCTGGTACGGCTTTTCTCCCAAACCTT
>JALEHC010000251.1 GCA_022763215.1 Saprospiraceae bacterium | reverse complement strand
GTGTGGTCAGATACCCAAATTTACAAGGGACTACTTCTTAAAACAAAAAATCCCGAATCTTCAACTCTCTTGAAAATTCGGGATGACTCATGTTTTCATGTTTTGAATAGTATTTAGCGAAAGCTAAACCTTGCGGTAAATACGCTGTAACCTAAATCTCTTGCTGCTCCCGCTGCTTAAACCACGCTATGAGTTGCTCTTTTTGCTCTTTGCTCATTTTAGCTTCACTGTGCAGAATGACATAGCCTTTCATTGGCATTTCGCCTTCTTCCACTTCTTCATAGCATTCCTCTATTTTGTGTGCTCTTTTCTTAGCCGGGTAGGTTCCCCACTTAGAAAAATTGAGGTGTTCGCGGCCTTCTTCGATATGGTGCCCAATCATCCAACTCACTGGTGCTACATTGGTATACCAAGGATATTTGGTTTGATGAGAATGGCAATCATAACAGGAAGACTTAATCAAAGATGCAATTTCTGCGGGTGGATTTGCAATGCTTAAAAAATCCTGAGAAGCTTCCACGGGAGGATTCGTTTTGTCGATTCCAAAAAACTGGATAATGACCAAAACGGCTGCTACTCCCAGCAGGATACGTTTTGTTAAAACAGACATAATGGAAAATTTGTCAAGAGTGAATAATGATTTTCAGCTCAAATTTAGACAAAAATAGGGAGGCTTATTTTCCAGCTTGCGCTAAAAAATCAAAAAAATGGTAACGATATTAGTCCGTTTTGGGAAGCCTAAAACAGAAAGTTGTTCCTTGACCTTCGGTTGACGCTACCCAGATATCACCTTTATAGTACCTTACGATTTTTCGGCAAATCGCAAGACCAAGTCCAGTGCCTTTTGCATCTGGCTTGACTTTCAAGCGATAGAAAAGATTGAATACACTTTCTTGATCTTCTTTGCGAATACCTATTCCATTATCTTCTATACAAATCAAATGGTGTTTTTCTTCTTCCGTATATCGGATATTGATGACGGGTACTACCTCTTCCCGGCTAAACTTAATACCGTTAGAAACCAGGTTCTGGAACAATTGGGTTAACAAGACTTCATTGGCCTGAATGACCGGCAAATTATCAGATTCGATGCGGGCCATTGTTTCCTGTACACGCAGTTGTAGATTGTCTTTGATCGCTTGTACAATGCTATTGAGATTAACCTGAGAAGACCCGAGGTCTTCAGAGTCAATAGCATTGAAAGCACGAAGCCCTTCAATGAAGTCGTATAATCGTTGAGCAGAATCAATCATGTATACCAAAAAGCGCTGCTCCTGCTCGTCTAGTCTATTCGCCAATTTTCTACTCAGAAGATCTCCGTAAGTTTTAACGGTACGAACTGGCTCTTTGACATCATGCGCTAACATGTGCGTAAATTGTTCGAGGTAATTATTTTTTTCGGTAAGCTCCAATTCAGCTCGTTTCAGAGAGGTTATTTCCTCAATAATGATGATGATACCCTTTACGGTTTCATTAGAGACATGTGGTAAATAAGTTGTTTGGAAATAATAGGTTTCGCTAAAATTATCATCATTGAGTAGTAGTTGGCCTTGTTCATCCGTCCGACCGAGGAAAGAAACTGTTTCTCCATTTAGGGTAGCATTAATAATTGGACGAATAAATTCCATTACATGAGGAGGGAAAAGATCATTAATATACGAACCTATCAATTCCGAGGAGGAGTTGAATCCATGGTAGTTCTTGATGGCTGGGTTAGCATAGAGAACTTCCAGATCAGGGGCAATGTAGGTCATTCCGATAGGAACTACCTCCATCATCGCTTCCAAAAGTTTCCAGTCGTTGCTCGGATGGTTATTCACACTAGATTTTTTTTCTCAGGCGGTGACAAATGATTGCCTGAAGGACATTTTCTACTAATAACTTACTTAATTCCGGACAAAACGAATGATTATGGTCGTATAAATGGAAGCTAAAAATAAGTATTATTATTAATTAAATGTACAAATAGTGTGACAAAGTTATTTTTTATGGATTCCCTGAATTTTGGGGAACTCAATTTATGCTTTTGCGCAAAGCAAAAAAGGCAGGAACTAAGTCCCTGCCTTCAAGTACACTCCTAAAAATCACCTGTATTAATCTTATGTTCTACCGCTTAGGCGGCACAATTATCGATTTGTTGGATAAGATTGTGAGCAGATTGCATGCCTGACTGACGCCATTTTACTTCCCCTTTTTGAAATAAGATGAACGTAGGTACGCCCTGAATGCCAAGCTGTCCGGCTAGTGCCGGGTTTTGGTCCACATCTACTTTTACGATATCTGCTTTGTCTTTTACTTCAGCAGCTACCTCTTGTAGGATGGGATTCATGGCGCGGCAAGGGCCGCACCATTCTGCTGAGAAATCCACTAATACTGGACGCTCACCATCTATCAATTCTTGAAATGAAACTGTTTTCTTCATTGTTTTTGATTAAAGTTCTGTTGATTGCTCTGTAAACTGCGTCAGTGGCAATCCTTTTTCACTGATAGCTTTGAAACCACCGATGATATTGACAACTTTATCAAAGCCATTTGCCTTGAGCAAAGAAGCCGCAATTAGAGAACGGTATCCACTTGCACAGTACAGATAATACTTCTTATCTGTATCCAGAGAAGAAAAATGTCTGAAGATAAAATCCAAAGGCACGTTTTCAGCATCAACTAAATGTTGAGAATCGAACTCACTTGCTTTTCGTACATCGACTACATCTACCTCCTGGTATAGCTCAGCAAACGCATCTACCTCTATATTTTCAATCGTCTCTACCGTCTCGCCTGCATCGCTCCAAGCTTCAACACCTCCGTCAAGGAATCCAATTGGATTGTCGTAGCCTACTCTTGCCAATCGAGTTACCACTTCTTCTTCTTTTCCTGGCTCTGCGATATACAGAATTGGCTTTTGAAGGTCTGTAATCAAAGTACCAACCCAAGTAGCGAAGCTACCATCAAGACCTACAAACATAGAACCAGGGATATATCCTTGCGGAAAATCTTCTCTGTTGCGGGTATCAATGACCAGTGCATCTGACTCTTCCCAAGCTGCTTTGAATGCGCGTACACTCAATGGCTTAAGACCTTGTTCAAGTACATTTTCGATACTTTCATACCCCATTTTATTCATAACCGCATTTTTTGGGAAATACTGCGGTGGTTCTACCAAGCCATCGGTTACCTCTTTGACAAACTCTTCTTTTGTCATATCGGCACGCAATGCATAGTTCAGTTTTTTCTGATCGCCCAACAAGCCACTCGTATCTGAGCTCATTTTCTTACCGCAAGCCGAGCCAGCACCATGACCAGGGTAAACGATTACCTCATCCGCCAAAGGCATAATTTTTTCGCGTAAGCTATCGAACAAGAAACCTGCAAGGTCTTCGCGGCTAAGGTCAGATTTTACCGCAAGGTCAGGACGTCCAACATCGCCAAGGAAAAGGGTATCTCCTGTAAAGATGGCATAATCTTTTCCAGATTCGTCACGCAGCAAATAAGTTGTAGATTCCATCGTGTGACCTGGTGTATGCAATACTTTGATCGTCACATCGCCTACTTTAAGGATTTCGCCATCTGTTGCAACGTGAGCCTCAAAGTTAGGCTTGGCAGTTGGGCCGTAAACGATTGTACCCCCTGTTTCTTTAGCTAAGTCAAGGTGCCCCGAAACAAAGTCTGCGTGGAAATGCGTTTCTAAAATATATTTGATCTTGGCACCATCTTGTTTAGCCAAATCTAGGTAAGGCGAGGTTTCACGAAGTGGGTCAATAATAACCGCTTCTCCTTTGCTCTCGATATAATAGGCAGCTTCCGCCAAACATCCGGTATACAATTGTTCTACTTTCATGATTTTTTATTTTGTATTAAAATATGATCCTTTATTCATGTTTAGAAATAAAAAAACAGCTGTTTGTTCGTTTTTACAATTCAAAAGTACAGGCATTTTGTACGCTGCTCTGTGATTGATCTTACACGAGCGGATGACTTTTGTCACCCACAGGAGGTAACATTTGCTATATTATTGGTTAAGCATTTAATGCATGGCCTATTTTTAGCAAACCCATAGAATAGAGCGATTGTACCATTTGTTGCGTTAAATGTCGAGTTCAGACATTTTTTAAAACATTACTGGCATGGATTTAGAAAAAGCATTAACTTACAGAGGTATTAGTATTTCCCCAAAAACCAAAAACAATGCAGATATGAAAGAAGACTGGGTAGTCGTCTTTACTTCTGCTCAAAGAAGTGAAGCCATCCAGATCAAGCGACTTCTGCAAAGATTAGGCGTCGAAACCTATTCACGCAAGTCAGCTGGTCCTGTACAGGAAACAAAAATCTACGCTCCAGAAAAAAAAGCAGCAAAGGCTGTTTCATTACTACATAAGCAAACCTACAACTAGAACAACACTTACACTAAACTAAATTCCGACAGTATTCAACTACTTCTGACACGTTCCAATTTTTCTATCCCATTTTTACACAAAACTACTTGACACCAGTTTCTGGTGTGCATACACGGAAAACTACACACAAATTCCTTGCATTCTTTGCAATCAAGGGCATCCGTGATTCTGTATCCATCTTTTCAGATGGTTTTTGAATCGACTTATTGTTTTCCCAAAAGTTGGTCAAAAGACCGATTTAAAATGCTGTAAATTTTTGCTTATGAAAGAAGATTGGATAATGATCTATTCAACCAAAGGAGGTAGTCGGGCTAAAGTGGCAAAAAGTGTTCTCAGACAAAATGGTATCGAATGTCACATCCTTCAAAAAAAGGATGCCATTTATCCTATGTTTGGTGAGTCTAAACTTTATGCACCCTCCACCAAAGCTGCAAAAGCACTTCAGTTATTACAGGCAAATAACTTGAGAGCAAAGGCTAGCTAAACCGACACAACCACTTATGTAGAGAGACACACACAAGCCTTAACCAAATTAGAGGTTTCTACAAACAAAACTAAAAAGCTTAAAAATTGAGAAGGGGTTTATTTTTAAACCTCTTCTTCAAATTTCTCCTGCATTCCCGGTCAAATCACCTAAAACTCGCCCTAGCCTATAACCACTTCTTATTCCAAAAGAAGACTAATAAACCACTCACGATCAACAACATGACTCCCCAAAGAACAAAGTAACTATAACGCCATTGTAATTCTGGCATATATTCAAAGTTCATCCCGTATAATCCAGTCAAAAAACCAAGTGGAATGAAAATACTCGACACTATCGTTAGTATCTTCATCACATTGTTCATTTTAAAATTGATCTCCGACACAAACAAATCATACAAGCCTTGCATGATGTCTCGAAAACTCTCCAACATCTCCATAACTTGTATCGAATGATCATGCAAATCTCTCAAAAATGGCCGCGTCGTTTTTTCTATGAGTACGTGTTCCGACCTAGACAATGAAGTCATCGCTTCTCGCATCGGTATAAATGCCCGCCTCAAAGTCAGCGTAGCTAACTTCAACTTGTGAATCTTGCTCTTGGTCTTTGGAGTAGTATCGGCCAATATCTCCATTTCCAGACCATCCATTAATTCTTCGATCTGGTCTAACATAATAAAGTAGCGATCCACAACAGCATCGATAAGCGCATACATCAGATAGTCGCTTTTTCTTGCCCGAATTTTGGATTCTTCGTTGTTTAATCGCTTACGAACATCCTCAAAAACATCGTCATCTTTTTCCTGGAAAGTGATCACAATATCTTGAGTGGCATAAAAGCCAATTTGTTCCGTGGAAAGCTCAAAAGTTTCCGGGTGAAATTCAAAAGCCTTCAAGCTCACAAATAGTCCTCGCTCAAATTCCTCAAACTTAGCGCGCTGATCCATGTCCAGGATATCTTCCAATATCAAAGGGTGCACTTTAAAACGTTTCCCGAGTTCACCAATCAGCCCAACATGATGCAGTCCTCTTACGTCATACCAGTTGGTATACATGCCTTCTTTTGCCGTTGGAATTGTTTGTTCTTCGTGCGTTTGTAAAATTTCTTGGGCATTATATTGTACCAGACTAATATTAGGAACTTCCATTTTTTTCCTTCCGGTAAATACCAAGCTTCCGGGCGCCAGTCCGGTATTTTTTCTTTTTCGTTTTGCCATTTTATAGTTTTTCACTAATTCCTATATCGCGTCTTCTGGTTTCTTTGTTCACTACATCAACGCTGCCAAGCCACTTTTTACAAGCTGCATCTTTCCCCCTTTCGGGAAATGCGTCACGAGCAAGCTCACTCAATATTCAACCAAAACGTACGCCGATATTGTTTATTAGACTTGTACATCGTGTCATGAATGAGCGAGAGCGAAGCAAATTTTATTTTGGACAAGGCAAAAAACGTAGGCGATGCCTTAGCATCGGCGAGGCTTTTTAACGAAGTACAGGATAAAATTTTGCCGCTTGTAGCCATTTGATGATGCGGTGAACAAGTCTATTTATTATTATTTTCTGCAAAAGATGATTTGTTTGACGGAATTAAAATTCAGTGATCGACAATTAGAAGAACAACAAAAGTTCCTATAATTTTCAAAAGTAATCAAGATCACAGCACAAATTAAATCGATACTGCATCTTTGTATCGTGATTCAACACAAATGCTGGTTAATCAACTTTTTCAAAAGAGATAATTTCACTAAAATGATATTTTTTGAATAAAGTGATTGCACAAACATTTGAATATATGAACACTTTTTCATAGATTTAATTTTCAAAAACGTTGTACTATGATTATTGAACAAATATATACGGGCTGTCTAGCTCAAGGCGCTTATTACATCGAAAGCGAAGGTCAGGCCGCTATTATTGATCCCTTAAGAGAAACAGCTCCTTATATTGAAAAAGCAAAAGCAAACGGAGCAACTATTAAGTATATTTTTGAGACACACTTCCATGCGGATTTTGTCTCTGGTCACCTCGACCTTGCTGAAAAAACAGGTGCCAAGATTATCTATGGCCCTAAAGCTGCTACTGAATTTGAAAAGCATGAAGCAACGGACGGTGAAGAATTCAAACTTGGTAAACTGACTTTCCGTGTACTTCACACACCTGGTCATACACCAGAATCAACAACTTACCTTCTATTGGATGAAAATGGCAAAGAACACGCTATTTTCTCTGGTGACACCTTATTTATTGGTGATGTAGGTCGTCCGGATTTGGCTCAGAAAGCAGGTTCTGTAACGAAAGAAGATCTTGCCGGATGGTTGTATGACAGCTTGCGCGAAAAGATTATGACACTACCTGATGACGTGATTGTCTATCCGGCTCACGGTGCAGGTTCTGCATGTGGTAAAAATATGAGTAGCGAAACTTGGGATACTTTGGGTAACCAAAAGAACACCAACTACGCGCTACGCGCTGATATGACGAAAGAGGAATTCATCAAAGAAGTAACAGATGGTTTGCTTCCTCCTCCTCAGTATTTCGCGAAAAACGCGAAAATGAATAAAACAGGTTACGAAAGCTTCGATGTTGTTAAAGATCGTGGTGCTCGTGCCCTTTCTCCTCGTGCTTTTGAAGCAGTTGCCAACGAAACAGGCGCACTTCTATTGGACGTTAGAGATAAAGCTGAATTCGTCAAAGGGTTCATTCCTAACTCTATCTTCATCGGTTTGGATGGTAGTTTTGCGCCATGGGTTGGGGCTTTGATTCCAGACTTGAAGCAGGAAATCCTGATTATCGCTCCAGAAGGTCGTGAAGAAGAAACCGTTACACGTTTGGCTCGTGTTGGGTATGACAATGCCATCGGTTATCTGGAAGGTGGTTATAACGCTTGGAAAGAGGCTGGTTTCGAAACAGATGCCATCGATACCATTAATGTAGATGAGTTTGCTAATCGTTTTGATAAAGAACTCAACATTCTTGACGTAAGAAAGCCAGGAGAATGGTCAGGTGAGCATATCGAAAACGCAACCCACTTTGCACTAGATTATATCAACAAGCAAATGGGCGATATCAATAAAGATACAACCTACTACGTACACTGTCGCAGTGGTTACCGTTCAACCGTAGCCGCTTCTATTCTAAAAGCTCGTGGATTCGACAAATTGGTTAACATTCATGGTAAATTCGATGATATTGCAGCTTCATCAATTCCAACAACCGATTACGTTTGTCCTTCCACACTGAAATCATAAGGTTCTCAATACGTTTTGTCATTGCAGGTGAAGATTTTTAGTTTATTTCTGCATTGTTAATATCCACTCAGGTAATCTTCACCAACATCGCCGGAGTCTGGTCAATACCAGGCTCCGGCTTTTTTATTTCAAAAGATTATTCTCTGTTACTTTGTTTACATGAAATTATTATCATATTTTTATTTGTAAATTAAAACATATATCTGAAATAAAGAATAATGAAGTACGGATTTGTAATTGACAACCGCAAATGTATTGGCTGCCATGCCTGTACAACTGCTTGTAAGTCAGAGCATGACGTGCCAGTCGGTGTCAACCGAACCTGGGTAAAACAGGTAGAGAAAGGGGAGTTTCCTCATACTCGCCGCCTGTTCTCTGTTATGCGCTGCAACCACTGTACCGATGCACCTTGTGTAGAGATTTGCCCGACAGAGGCACTTTATGTAAGGGAAGATGGTATCGTCGACTTTAACAATGATCGCTGTATTGGATGTAAGTCTTGTATGCAAGCTTGCCCTTATGATGCCCTGTATATCAATCCCGAAAACCACACAGCTGCTAAATGTAACTATTGTGCCCATCGTATTGATATCGGACTTGAGCCTGCCTGTGTGAACGTTTGCCCAGAACACGCTATCATTTCTGGCGACATGGAAAATCCAGAATCAGAAATTTCCCAACTCTTGGGCCGCGAACAGGTGAGCGTTCGTAAAGCAGCAAAAGGTACTCAACCTAATCTTTTCTATATCAATGGTGATGAAGCCTCCCTCAATCCTATTGCCACCGAAAAATCTGATGATTATTTCTGGAATGCTCAAACTCGTGGTGTAGGACATTTCGCGAAAGCAGCAGAAAAAATGGCCTATAGCAATGGCGATGTCATCCAGGCTATCATGGAAAATGGCCAGCAAGTCAAGGGTAAAGAAGTTCATGAAAGAGGCCCGGCTAAATCAATCGATGTACTAATGAATAAGCCTCGCCGAGTATATGACTCTCCGGACAAAGGTATCCTATGGGGCTGGGAAGTGTCTGGTTATGTACTAACCAAAGCTATTTCTACTGGCGTTTTCCTTGTTTTATTCATGGGTTGGTTGCTCGGTACCACAGGTATGGCAGAAGCTACCAACTGGTGGACTTATGGCCTGGGTCTTGGATTCCTGGCAGCTACCGGTGTTTTATTGATTATGGACCTCGATCGTCCTGACCGCTTCCTTTATGTATTGCTTCGCCCACATTGGGGTTCTTGGCTAGTGAAGGGAGGTTATTCGATTACCTTATATGGTGGTTTTCTTACCCTTC
>JALEHC010000250.1 GCA_022763215.1 Saprospiraceae bacterium | reverse complement strand
TAGCTTTAACGCTTAGTATTTATCTAGATCAATTTCGAGAAAGTTGTATACCGTATTAAAGCGGTCGGAGGAAATGGTTCCGGGGCGAAGTAGTTGTACTGTTTGGAAGCCGGCACCACGTGCGGCATCTAGTTCTGCTTCGACATCGGAAAGGAAGAGTATTTTTTGAGGAGGAATGCCTAACTCTTTTTGAATATTATCGTAGGATTCTTTTTCTTTTTTATGGCCGATATTGGTATCGAAGTGGGCAGAAAAGTAGGGCGTAAGGTCGCCTTTTTCAGAATAGCCGAATAGGAGTTTTTGTGCTTCAACAGAACCCGATGAATAGATACCCATTTTTATACCTTCTTGCTGCCAACGTTCGAGGGCGGGCACTACATCTTCATAGATATGGCCTTTATATTGGCCTGATTCGTAGCCATCGCGCCACAAATAACCCTGAATTGCTTTGAGTGCCGTATGCTTGCGATCGGTTTTAATCCAGAGGAGTAGTTCCTCGATAGCTGCCTGATCGTTGATGTCGAGGTTTTTTTCTTCCTTGACGGTTTGTTTTACGGCCTGTAATTGCTTTTGAATACGTTCTTCGGAAGCATGTTGGCGTACAAAATCTTCGATATGTTGACTGGTATAAGGGAACAACACCTCGTGCACAAAAGAAATGGAAGTAGTTGTTCCCTCGATGTCTAAAAGTATAAATTGTATCATGCGGATAAACCTAGTTCGTTATATTTCTGATCTACTCCTGAGGTGGTATAATGAGGAACCCAGCCTGACTGGTCGATAAAGACACGAATTGCTTTAACAGACATTTTGGGGCCAAAATCAAACCAGTGTTTGGTATTGGCAGGAACAGATATCAAATCACCTTTCTGGCATATAACACAGAAGACCGGGTTGTCGTTCTCCATATTAAACCAAAAAAGGCCTTCGCCGTCTACAAAGAAGCGAACCTCATCTTCAGAATGAGTATGTTCTGTGAGAAATTTGGTACGAATGGCATCCTTATTTTCGATATTTGGATGTACACTAATTACATCTGCTGTTTTGTAGCCATTCTGATTCATGTAGGGTTTCAAAACATGTTCATAAGCTTTCAAAACAGTTTCCTGGTCTGCGTCAGGCGCAAATTCTGCATTTGCTTCCCATTGGTCAAACCAAACGCCTCTTTCGTTCAAAAAAGCTTTGATTTCTTCCTGATCTGTGATCCGGCGGTCTTGATCCGGAATGTGTAGAATTGCCATTGTTCAAGAATTTATGTTTGAAAAATCTGCATTCGATAATAACATTCGAATAAAAATTCGAGTACTTCTATTTGTCTTTTCGCGGAAGCGATATCCTTACCCCAGGTATACAGGCCATGGCCTGCCAACAAAAAGCCATGCAAACCCTGATGGCCATCCCAGTAATTTTCAATTCTTTCTGCCAACTCTGACATATCTTGCGAATTGTCAAAAATAGGAATATCGACAAAAGTATCATGGGTTTTGATACCACTCAGTCCTTTAAGCACTTCATATCCTTCTAACCGAATGTAACCATTTTGCCGTAAGGCCGCGGAAAGAACAGTATTGAAAACGGTATGGGTATGCAAAACGCAGTTTGCTTCCGACAATCGTTTATAAATCATGGTATGCAGCAAGGTCTCGGCTGAAGGTTTTCGCTTATCATTTAGTGCTTGTCCATTTAGGTTGATGGCCATTAAATGAGAAGTATTGAAAGTGCCTTTGTCGATACCGGAAGCCGATATCATGATGGTTCCGTCCTCTGGGTTTCGAAAAGAATAATTACTGCTGGTAGCAGGAGCAAAACCTTTTTGATGTAAGAAATGGATGCAATCTACCAGTTCGCTCGCCCATTGTAATGTTTTTGCTTGCATATTCAAAAGTAAAACTTTATCCGAAAAATCCACAGACAGAATACTAAAACTTCGGTCTCTTAGCTTTGAGTATTCTGCCACTTATCTAATAAATTGATCAATACTTTTCCTGCTTCTTCGAGGCTTTCGCCAAATGCGAACAGTCCCTCCTCATGCCCGTGCATGACAAAACATTTTTGCTCATAATTGGCAGCTTGCTGCACAAGTGCCTGAATAGCAAAGGCCATTTCGGGGGTGCCATACGGTATATCGGCTGCAGTCGCAGGTAAGGTGCCATAATAAAAATCCCACATTCCTTTGTGATGAACATGAAAGGCAGCCTGTACAGCAGGGCATTGCTCATAAATAGCGGCATGACTCATCGACTCAGATGAAGCAATGATCGGGCCACGACAATACAAAAAATTTTGAGCAGGTATTACTTTCGTAACCAAGGAATAATGTAGGGCATTTAGTTGGCTAAACTGTCCAGTTGTACTTCCGCTAATCACAAAAAGGGCTTCCTCCGTCGGCCAACGTTGTGATACATTACCAAAACCAATTCCATTTGGGTAAACCCCCAATAGCCCTCGTTTATATAGTTGATTCCGCCATTGATTTAGTTCTTCAATGGCAGACTCTGCTACAGGTGGTGTTTTTTCCCAATCCGCTTGGTACTTGATGTAGCCTTCATCCATGCAGCACCACTATTTTTTCTCTGGGTATAAATTCAGAATACTTTCTTCATTTGCTTCGCAAATACCCCGTTCTGTAATTAGTCCGGTCACATACTTAGCTGGTGTTACATCAAAACCATAGTTGGCTACTTCACTTTCTGCCGGGCAAATCAAAACCTTGGAAAGCTTGCCATTGATCCAGCCATTTACATATCGAACTTCTTCAGGATTTCTTTGCTCGATTGGAATTTCTTTTAGGCCATCCGCAATTTCAAAATCAAAGGAAGAAGAAGGAATAGCCACATAAAAAGGTACCTGGTTATCGTGCGCAGCCAGTGCTTTGAGATAAGTGCCAATTTTGTTAGCGACATCGCCTTTACGAGTAGTGCGGTCGGTGCCGACAATAACCAAATCAACCATACCGTGCTGCATCAGATGCCCTCCGGTATTGTCCGGAATGACCGTATGTGGAACACCGTGTTCCAGCAACTCAAAAGCCGTCAAACGGGCACCTTGGTTACGAGGGCGGGTTTCGTCCACCCAGACATGAACGTCAATGCCTTTATCATGCGCCATATAAATCGGAGAAGTAGCTGTACCGTAATCGATACAGGCAATCCAACCAGCGTTGCAGTGGGTCAGAATATTGACGGGTTCTCCTTTTTTCTTTTTTTTGCTGATGGCTTCAATCAGAGGAAGGCCATATTCTCCGATTTGACGACAAAAATCAAT
>JALEHC010000249.1 GCA_022763215.1 Saprospiraceae bacterium | reverse complement strand
TGCCAACTTGAATGTACTCATCGTTCGGGCTAATTCTTCGAGCCAGTAAGCAACTTCATATTTGTATTTCGATTCTTTCAAGCTTGTTCGCAAGCCTTTTTGGCCGGTCAATACAAAAATTAAACCGAGCAAAACGATCAAAAACAAACCAAACGAAATGAAAAACGGGTGGTAAAACGAAATCAACAACAAGCCAAAGAATATTTGTAAAACAGCCGTCGACAAATCAATCAATATTTTAGGTAAGCCTTTCTGCAAAGTCAAGGTATCAAAGAAACGATTGACTAATTCGGGCGGGTGTTGACTCACAATTTTATCCAAACGCAACCTCGGTATCCGATAAGCAAAATCAAATGCTGAGCGTACAAAAATCCGGCGCTGAATATGCTCCGTGAGCGTAATCTGCATCACCTTCAACAATCCGTTAAGTGCCGTGGCTACCGTGATAATTGCAATCAGAACATAAATTGAAGCAGACAAAGCCCCTCCCGCAATCAAACCAATAATAGCCTGTATACCCAGCGGAAGACTCAGGGCAATGATACCTGAAAAAATTGCATAGATATAGATGTAGTAAATGTCTTTTCTATCGAGCTCCAATAATCTGAAAAACCGACGTAACGGACTCCACGGAGTGATTTCCTTATTTTTCATGCTAAGGTGATTTGTTTTTTTAATTAGATTCTTTTTGAAAGGAGCTTCTTATTGATTTAACTGACTAACTTCCAAAAGATACTTCATCAAAACAAATAGAAGCTCAGGCAGTTCTTCAATTATTTCAAAAACAGCTCCTTCCATTAAGGAATTCTAAAATACAGACTAATATTAACTTATGTGGTTAGGGCTAGAGCCTTTACAAACAGGTATTTAACCTCATTGGTTAACCTCAAAAAAGCTCTTTAGTTTAATAATGCAGAAAGACGGTCTGCTCCGTAAATTTTCTGAATTGCTTTTTTCAGACGCTTTCGCGCAAAAAATATTCTACTCTTTACCGTTCCCAACGGAATGTCGAGCTGATCAGCAATTTCTTCGTATTTATATCCTTGATAATGCAACAGAAAAGGAATTCGCATCCAATCTTCTAGTTCTCCGATTCTCTTTTTCAATTCTTCTAGTAAGACGTTGCTCTCTCCCTGATTTTCAACAACCATATCACCTGAATTGATGAAATAATTGTTAGAAGTTTTATCATTAATCGTCTGTCTTCTTTTTCTACGACGATACTCATTGATAAAAGTATTACGCATAATCGTCATGAGCCATGCCCGCAGATTGGTCTGTGGCTGGTACATTTTTCGATACTTGAATGCCTTGTAGGCTGTTTCCTGTAGCAAATCCTGCGCATCGTCCTCATCCTTTGTCAGGCGAACCGCAAAAGCGTACAGAATCGATTCCATTTCATTATAGCGGTGTGTAAATTCAAGACCAGACATAGCTAGCTTTATTTTTATGAAGAATTGGATTATTTCTATTAATGATAGCTTTACTATCTTTTTCGCAAATATAACATTTATCCTTACATAAGGTTTTGCTAAGCAATAATTTTTTTTTGCTAATTATCCTGCATTTTCATAATATTCCTATTTCGCTACCTTACAGAAACAGCGTAAACCAATAAACATACCAACATCTCACACTTTCTTCTATATTTGATAGCAAAGCTTTTGCCATACATTAGCGTATAAATTTTTATATTCTTCTTTATACCAAAAATCTTCTATGAACTGGAATGCGTACATAAATGGTTTTAGAGCTTATATGATGCTCGAACGTTCCCTCTCAGAGCATACCATCGAAGCATACGTGCGAGATTTGCGAAAGCTGGAAAGTTTCCTCCAAATTCATGAGCTTTCTTTTACGCCTTTCCAACTCCAACTCCAACAACTCCAACAATTTGTCACCTGGCTACACGAGCTAGGCCTCGGCCCCCGCTCCCAAGCTCGACTCATTTCCGCACTCAAATCTTTTTACAAATATTTATTGGTCGAAGATCTCATTACTGAAGATCCTACCGAACTACTCGAAGCACCACGCTTAAGCCGAAAAGTGCCAGAAATCCTCGACTACGAAGATATTCAAGCCATGCTGAGAGCCATTGACCTGAGCCGCCCGCAGGGCACTCGCAATCGAGCTATGCTCGAAACGCTTTATGCCTGTGGTTTACGCGTAAGCGAGCTCATCAACCTGCGTTTGTCCAACTTATTTATGGATATTGGCTTTGTTCGTATTATCGGAAAAGGCAATAAAGAGAGAGTCGTCCCAATCGGGGCACATGCTATCAAACACATCGAGCTTTATTTAGAAGGTGTTCGCCGTCCAATGAAAAATATCAAACCCGAAGCAGAAGATATTCTTTTTCTTAACCGCCGAGGTGGCCAACTTAGCAGAGTCATGGTTTTCCTCATCGTCAAAGAACTCGCCCAAAAGGCAGGTATTCGTAAATCTGTTAGTCCTCACACCTTTCGCCATTCTTTTGCCACCCACCTCATCGAAGGCGGAGCCGACCTCAAAGCGGTACAGGATATGCTAGGCCACGAATCCATCATCACTACCGAAATTTACACGCACCTCGACACCGATTATCTACGAGAAACGATTATTCAATACCATCCAAGAAATCGGTCGAAATGACCACAAAATAATGACTATGAAAAATGTGCTTATCACAGGTGCTAATAAAGGCATTGGGTTCGAAATTGCTCGTCAACTTGGTAAAAAAGCCTTCAAAATTTGGTTGGCCGCCCGCAATGCTAAGCGCGGACAGCAAGCTGTACAGAAGCTTCAGGACGAAGGTATATCAGCCACTTTCGTGGAATTGGACGTAAGTCAGACAGAAAGCATTCAGCAGGCTTTTCAATTTGTTGGATCGCATTTGCAAAAGCTAGATGTACTCATCAACAATGCCGGAATTTTGCTCGACCAAGACAACAGCCTACTGCAAATGCCTCCGAAGCAGGTTGAAGAAACAATGCAAATTAATGCACTTGGCCCTCTCTATGTTACCCGGGCATTTTTGCCCTTATTGGCTACCGGTAGCCGGGTTATTAACGTTTCCAGCGGCGCCGGTGCTATTTGTAATGGTATGACAACCTGGGCCCCCGTGTACAGCATATCCAAAGCCACAGAAAATGCAATCACCATTCAGCTTGCGCAAACTTTACAGTCACGAGGCATAAGCGTTAATGCCGTGTGTCCTGGCTGGGTACGCACAGATATGGGAGGTAGTAGTGCCAGCCGATCAGTTGAAAAAGGAGCCGAAACACCAGTTTGGATGGCAACAGAACTAGACGAAAGTATTACGGGCTGCTTTTTCAAAGATAAAAAAGAAAAGAGTTGGTAATCAATCATTAATAGGCTGGCTAAAAGAAGGACTTATTTTATAATTTAAATTATTTGTTTATTAAATTGACAATTAAACACAAATAATTTAAATTGCAGGTATTCACTCTTTTTATTCACCCTTGAACGTATGTAAGCTTTACCAATGCACTTTCGTGCAAATGGTAGCGGTACGTTCTGTATACAAACCTAAAAAAATGAAGGCTTTAAAAATTATTGGTTACGTTCTTTTGGGAATCATTGGCTTGGTAGTTGTTCTAGGCCTGATCGCCCCCAAAGAAATCACTACAGAAACAAGCCGTACGATTGAAGCACCTATTGACATGGTATTTAATACGGTCAATGACTTAAAAACCTGGGAAAAATGGTCACCATGGGACGAAATGGACCCAGACATGAAAGTGACTATGGGTGAAAAATCTGTTGGCGAAGGTGCCTATTATACTTGGGAAGGCCCAATTACAGGTAAAGGGAAAATGGCTATTGCGGAGAGTACCGCTCCAAAATCTATCCTCATCGATCTTGAATTTGATGGTTTTGGTATAGCCAAAGCGCCTTTTCAATTTGAAGAAACCAACAAAGGCACTAATGTCACCTGGAAATTTTCACAAAAAATGGCATTCCCGTTTAATGCAATGGGCTTGTTTATGGATATTGAAGGAGCCTTGAATAAAGACTTTGACCGAGGCCTGGAATTACTGGACCAGTATGTTGCTCAGGAACTGGAAGAACAGAAAGAGGCCCAACAAGCGGTCGAAAGAATCCAACAAGTAGAAGAAGAAGCAAAAATTGGACAAGAGTAGTAACTTAGCTGCCACCGATAAGATATAATTCTAGAGGCTTTTCAATGCATTGGAAAGCCTCTATTGTTTATAATCAAACCAAAATACAAGCCTAGGAAACATATCTACTGCTAAAGTTGACGGATCAAATAGGATGGGAAATTAACGTCTGCCAACTTCAATTACTCATTCCAACACTTTATTTCTATTTTTGCGTTAATTTCTTGTACGATACTTTCCGAAAGGAAAAGAAAGAGGCGATTATCCTTCGTTTTTTGAATTCTTCAAATAATATTTATCTACCTATTTTAGTTTCGGATAATCGAAAGCAAAAACCATTATGATAGTAAGTAGCAGGAGCGACATATTAACAGCCGTTGAAAAACATATCTACTCGTTTTTTGAAGCTCATATTCCCGAAAAATACGTTTATCACGATATTAATCATACAACAGAAGTAGTAGGTGCTGCACTTGAAATTGCCAAAGGCTATCCCGAACTCAACGCACAAGATATCGAATCGCTTGAGATTGCCGCTTGGTTTCATGATACCGGCTACGACCAAGGCACTCAAGACCACGAAGAACGCAGCTGCCAATATGCAACCGCCTTCCTAAAAGAACACCACTACCCCGAAGAAGAAATTAGTCGGATCAGAGGTATGATTCGCGCTACCAAACTCCCACAAGATCCTAAAAACTTACTGGAAGAAATTATCTGCGATGCAGACCTCAATCACCTCGGCAATGACAATTACTGGGTCAGATGTAGCAAAGTAAGGGAAGAACTCTTTACTGCCAAAAATATCGTCATGAGCGAAGGCGAATGGATCGACTTTGAACTAGACTTCATGACAGCCCATCAATTCCATACAGAGGAAGCTTCTGACCTGTACGACAAAAGAAAACAAAAACATATCAAAAATTTGCGTAAGCAAAAGCTACGCCTCAATCCCAAACTCGCAGAACTAGTCAGGGAATCCATACTCGACGAAAAGAAAAAACGGAAAAAGAAAAAGAAGAAAAAAGCCAATGGCGATACAGACCTAAACCAGGTCAACCTCGGACGGGGCGTCGAAACCATGTACCGAACAACTTACCGGACGCACGTCAACCTGAGTTCCATAGCCGACAACAAGGCCAATATTATGCTAACCGTAAATGCGATCATTATCTCTATCGTAGTCTCCAACCTAATCCCGGAGTTTGATACCAATAAATACCTCATTCCGCCGACTTTTATTTTATTAGTAGTCTGCCTAACTGCTTTGGTTTATGCTATTTTATCGACTCGACCAAAGATCACAGAAGGTATTTTTTCCAGAGAAGACATCGAACAAAAACAGTCTAATTTGTTGTTTTTCGGAAATTTCTACAAAATGGAACTCAAAGATTTCCATTGGGGAATGATGGAAATGATCAAAGACAGCGATTTTCTGTATAGTTCTATGACCCGCGACTTATATTATTTGGGAGTTGTACTGGCCAAAAAGTATCGCTATCTGCGAATATGCTACACTGTTTTCATGTATGGTCTCATCATTTCAGTAATCGCATTTGGTCTGGCTTATTTGTATTTTAACAAGTAAAACTAGGAAATAATACTTTTTCAAGTGTTGGTCATTGGCACTATGAATTTAATTTGCTAAATTAAAGGTTGCCAATAATTAGTACTCATTCTCGGCAAATTGTAAGCCATTCATACCCTATTTGTACTCTCCTAAACCCGACATACTGAGCCAATTGGCTTTGGTATAAATAATCGGCACTATAGTACCTGTTCAATTCGATCAACATGAAAAAGATAGTATTCCTTTTTATACTCTTCCCATTTATTGCATTTGCTCAAACGGAGTCCAAAGGCAGTCTTATCAAATTCAGCCTCGGTGTCCAACCAGAATTTGGCAGATTACACGCGACCGGCGATCAGCGCCAGACTTCCTTTCAAAATTCATGGACGGCAGGCTTGCTCTTAGGTGGAAATGTACAACTTCGCTTATTTCCCAAAGCTTACTTTCAAATCGGACTAGCCAGTGGTGAAAGACGATTTAATTACCAAGAAACCAATAAAGAAGAGCAACAAACTTCTGCTATTACCCATCAAACAGAACTCACACTCGAAAGCTTCGATATCTCCGCAGGTTTGACCTACGAATTTTTATCTTACGACAAATTAGCAGTCAGCATCAACGCTTCGGCAGCGTATCAGGTATACGAGCATATAGGCGTAGAAGCATTTTCCTATCGCGGCTCTTCGGCCAATCAACTAGACTACCACAGCTTTCAAGGCAGCCCTGTCGGGCAAAACTATATGCTTACCGGCCAATTTGGGTTCGTCATTGATTATCGTTTAGGTGCACATTCTGGTATCTTTTTTCAACCCACCTACTCTTTTTCCCTCACAGATACCCAAATGGACCACTTACAGGGGCACCGCTTTGAGCAAATTGCCGTGCTAACCGGACTCAAATTTTTTATTGGTGATTGAAAGAATCTGAATTTGGGTTTTCAGATTGCAAATTTCCCGCCTGAAAATTGCTAATTTTGCACAGTTTTTGAGATAACACGATCCCCAAACGAATCGTTATCCTCAAATAGCCGTATAGCAATTCGGATAGATGAGCTGTTTTATGCTTGCACTATCCGAATTACTCGTAATTAATTGGCTTCATCTGAACAGTAAAATCAACTATCAAAATGATTACAAGAATTTTGATTTTCGCGGTCTTTGTATTTGTTGCTCCTTTCATGACCCACGCACAATCTGATGATCCGGTCTTGTTTACCGTAGAAGGTAATCCGGTACACATTTCTGAGTTCAAATACATTTATAATAAGACCAACGGACAAAACGCAGACTATTCTAAAAAGTCGGTAGAAGAATACCTCGACTTGTACGTCCAATTTAAGCTAAAAGTCCAAAAGGCTAAAGAAATGCAACTCGATACCATCCCTCAACTTAAAAGTGAGCTCGAAGGGTATCGCAGACAACTGGCAGATTCTTACCTGATCGACAAAGAAGTTACCGAAAAACTGATCAAGGAAGTCTACGAACGTTCAAAAGAAGATGTAGATATTAGTCAAATCTTCTTTCAGGTTCCAAACAATGCCAGTGAAGCTCAGGAAAAAGCAGCTTATGATAAAGCGGTAGCTGCAAAAAAACGACTTGATGCAGGCGAAGATTTTGCAACTGTCGCCAAAGAGGTTTCGGAAGACCGTTCAGCGCCACAAACCGGAGGTCGCATCGGCTTTGTTACAGCTTTATTCCCTAATGGCTTTTATCCGCTTGAAACAGCAGCCTACAGCCAAGAAACAGGAGCTATCTCCGATCCAATCCGCACCAATGCAGGCTACCATATTTTGAAAGTACACGGCCGCCGTCCAGCAAGAGGAGAAATGGAAGCAGCCCACATTCTGATCCGCTCAAAAGATAAAGGAGAAGAAGCAGCAAAACAAATGATTGATAGCATCTACCAGGTGCTCCAAAAAGAAGATAACTTTGAAGACCTGGCACGCCGCCACTCAGAAGATAAGCGCTCTGCGCGCAACGGTGGAAGTATCGGTTTCTTTGGTATCAACAAATATGATCGCGTTTTTGAAGATGCCGCTTTTTCGCTTGAAAAAGACGGACAATACACTAAGCCTGTAAAAACAGCTGTTGGCTGGCACATCATCAAACGCATTTCTAAAAAAGGTTTACAACCTTATAATATTGAACGTAGCCGAATCCGTCGTTTGGTGGAAAAAGATATGCGCTACCAAGAAGCACAAGATGCGATGTTGGCAGACATCAAAAAAGAAGCCAACTTTACAGAATATCCAGAGCCATTGAAAATGTTTATCGATTCTTTGCCAGATACCTTTACCACCTTCAAATGGCGTGCTGAAAAGGATGCTCCTAAAGACGTTATTTTCACTCTCGGTAAAAAGAAGGTAACCATTGATGATTATTCTGATTACTTGGCCAAATCTCAGCGTGAAAGACTTCGCCTTGGTCGTACACTAAAGGACATCGACAAGGTAGCTATGCATTTGTACGACAGTTTTGTCAAAGAACAAAGCATGAAGTTCGAAGAAGCTCGTTTGGAAGAAAAATACCCGGAATTTAAGGCGCTAATGCGCGAATACGAAGAAGGTATTTTGCTCTTTGAAGCAACCAAAATCAAAGTTTGGGATAAAGCATCGCAGGACACTGCTGGTCTTGAAAAATTCTACGAAACAATTAAAGGTAAATACCGCTGGGATAAGCGCGCTGTAGTCGATGAATACCGCGTAAATTCCAGTGCAGAAGCACTCGTATCTGAGATTGCTGCCTTTGCGGCAAATAATTCTGCGGAAGCAGTAAGAACAAAATACAATACGCCTGAAAAAGTAGTCGTGGTTGTCAACGAAAAAACCTACGAAAAAGGTAGAAACAACACGCTTGACGCTATGGAATGGAAAGTTGGCGAAGTATCAGAGCCAACGTCAAAAGGCCCTGGTAAGTTTACCTCATTCCTAAAAATCAAAGAACTACTCTCGCCTGCGGACAAAACATTGGCGGAAGCCAGAGGGTATGTTGTAGCCGACTATCAGGACTTACTCAACACAGAGTGGGTTGAAAAACTGAAAAAAGAGTACAAAGTTAAAATCAACGAAAAAGTGCTGAAAGACCTGATTCAGGATTAAGCATTTTTCGCGACGCCACCTATGTCTCATAAAGGATTATGTACCTTTATGAGACATTTTTATAATAAATCGAGCAATAGGTAAAGCGCTAAGGCTTCACTTATCGATTCATTAAACCAGGAATATGCTTTTTGATCAATCATTATCATGGCTTTTACAAGGCCGATTCTCTTTACTACTGACTGCTTTTTGCGCAGTCTCGATTTTTTCGTGTACCCCAACCAACGAAAACATCCCCGGAGATCGTCTTTTAGCCAGAGCACATGATAAATCACTGTATTTGTCAGAATTGGATGGCATGATACCGGAAGGAGCAAGCCAACAGGATAGCTCTTTGATAATTAAGGCTTACATTCAACGCTGGAGTAAAGATGTCCTTTTGCTTAGAGAAGCAGAACGCAATATTCCAAGCGACCTGAATATCGACAAGCTGGTGCGAGATTATCGGGCATCACTGATTACGAATAATTATGAAAAAATTCTGGTAGAAGAATTACTGGATTCTACAATTACGCAAGATGAATTGACTGAATTTTACGAAAAGAATAAAGAACAGTATCAGCTAGATGTCCCAATCGTGCGTTGTCATTTTATTAAAGTACCTTTACCAATAGAAGATGAATTGCAATTGCGCCAACTTTGGAATAGTAAAGATACGGCCGATTTCCGCGAGCTAATCACTTATTGCAATGCTTATGCGGAGACTCATTCACTCGAAGATAGCACCTGGCACCGAATTGATAACCTGGCACTTATTTTTCCGAAAGGAGCATTGACAGTAGATAATATCAACAGCAAAAAGGATTTTACCCAACGGGATGATAACTACCAGTATTATTTCCGCTTGCTAGAGTTGCGCAACCAAAAAGAAATTGCACCGCTGTCATACATTGAAAATCAGGCAAGAAAAGTAATTTTGCACCGCCGAAAAATCAATCTGCTCCAAGACAAGAAAAAAGATTTGTACGAACTGGAAGTTCGCAAAAATAATGTTGAAATATTCTATCAGTAAACCTTCGGGTTTTTGTTCAAAAAAAAGAAAATGAGAGTTTTTGTTTTTTGTTTGTTAGTACTTGCTTCTACTACCGCTTTTGCACAGCAAAAAGCAGTCATTGATAAAGTAGTTGGCATTGTAGGTGGTGAACTCATTTTGCTATCAGAAGTAGAAGAACAGCACGCCCTAATGTCTGCTCAGAATGGCCAACTTCCTGAAAAAGCAAGGTGTGGCATCATGGAATCTATTATGGTCAACAAGCTAATGCTCAATCAGGCCAAACTTGATAGTGTGGAAGTCGCAGATACAGAGGTAGAGGCGCAGTTGAATGCCCGTATCGACCGTATCCTGAGCTTCATGAATGGTGATGTTAGTCAGTTTGAAGCTTATTATGGGCAATCGATTAATGAGGTAAAAGAACAGTTTCGGGAAGACCTTCGAAACCAAATTACCGTTGAACGCATGCGTTCTAATATTCTTTCGAGTGTAACGGTGACACCTTCGGAAGTGAAAAAGTTCTTCAATAGAGTTCCCGCAGATTCTCTTCCTTACTTCAACTCCGAGGTAGAAGTCGGTGAAATTGTACACAAACCACAAGTCAATCCGGCAGAACGTAAAAAAGCAATCGATAAACTCGAAAAAATCAGAGAACGTATTGTTGAAGGCGGGGAAGATTTTGCCGAATTGGCACAAACCTTTTCCGATGATGCTTCTGCTCGTGTAGGTGGTGATCTAGGTTGGGCTAAGCGTGGAAAATTTGTACCCGAGTTCGAAGCCGCAGCTTATCGCTTGGAAGACAATGAAATTTCAGATGTGGTTGAGTCAGAATTTGGCTTTCACCTGATCCAACTACTGGAACGTCGTGGCAATTCTATCCACGTTCGCCATATTCTTGTAAAACCAGAAATTACGGATGCGGATCTTGAAAAAGCACAAAACCACCTAGATAGTATTCGCAACCTGATTATGTGGGACTCTATCTCCTTCTCACTGGCCGTAAAACGCTATTCGAATGAGGATGTACAGAGTTATAACAACGATGGCCGTATCATTAACCCGGCTACCGGCAATACCTTTTTCGAAATTGGTGACCTCGATCCGGATATCTATTTTACTATCGATACCATGCAAGTGGAAAGCATTTCCGCGCCATTTGAGTTTGCTGGCCCAACGGGCGAAACCATGTACCGCATTGTTCAGCTTCAGTCGCGCTCATCCCCGCACAGAGCTAATTTGCAACAGGATTACTCAAAAATCCAGACTGCAGCTATCGAATCCAAGAAAAATGAATTCGTCAATAGCTGGGTAGAAGATAAAATCAATGCTACTTATATTTCTGTGGACGGCATTTATGACGGTTGCCCCAATCTCGAATTGTGGAAAAAGAAAGATCAATACGTCAAACCATAATTCCAATTAAAAAAAGCTGTAAGATCATTCTTACAGCTTTTTTTAATTTATACTTCTGATATCACCTTTCGATCTGCCCAATTCGGGGCATTTTTGGGTACCAATCTTTTTAGCTTCCGCAAAAATGGATGGTAATGCACTTCAATCGCATGCCGCTTGGTATGCAAAAATTCCTTTGCTATTTCTGCCGACTCTTGCTCTGCCAATGTTTCCAAATTATTGGGGAGTTGCCAGCGTCCGGTAATTAAGTTACCAGCTAGTTTGGCCTGCATTTCTGACAAAGGCCAAATGCACCCTTGCGGCTGCAACAACCCGATAAAGAAAAGCTGTTGATATTTTGGATGGATCATCCTCAAATAGAGCGAAATTCGCTCCTCATCTTCAAAATCAATAAAGTCTTTATCAAAAAATGGAAACCGGATTTTATACCCGGTTGCTGCAATAATCACATCAAACTCTTCGGAATGCCCATCGGCAAATGTCACTTTTTTTCCTTCTACCTGGACTATGCCCTTCTGCGGCTGCACCTTGCCATGCCTTATCTTGTACAGCAATTCCGAATTGAGCGTGGGGTGACAAGCCGTTACCGGATAATCCGGAT
>JALEHC010000248.1 GCA_022763215.1 Saprospiraceae bacterium | reverse complement strand
TGGCAAAGCAGGCTTCCATCTTGTGCAAAATAAAGTTCTACACCATTTGCCAGATAAACTTCATAGTAGAATACTCCATACTCTCCATCACTTTCTGCTGAGGTAATGTTTACGCCTGGGAAATTGGCATCTAGGTATTCTAGCGTAGAAACAGGCAAAGTGATGGCATCAATGATGGTATCTTCCACTTCGTCACCTTCGCTTAGGATAGTGCCATCAGCAGAAAACAAAATTTCATAATCAGTTGCACCTTGCTCAATTTCAATGCCAAAGCGTACTTCTGCCCCATTTATCCGTTCGATGTCGTTAAATGTAGCATTTGGGTAATTTTCAGCAAGGTATTGTTGAATACTGGCAGGAAGCTGGGCAAATGCAATGTCATCATCTTCTTCGCAAGGCGAAAAAATGGCATTATTGACATTAGAGCCATCATTAGAATTATCATCATTTGGAAAGATGTCATCATTTTCTAGCAGTTCGCAGCTCATAGTAGTGGCTAATAAAGCCAGTAGGGATAAGAAAAATAAATTTTTCATGGTTTCAATAATATTTATTTAGTAATAAAAAATTTTTCTGAGTGCCATTGGTATTTTGTTTGAATACCTAATACATAAAAACCAGGGGGTAGATCAGGGAGCATTACACGATATGTCCCCGTCGTTTGGCGTTGGGCTGAAAGACTAAACGCTCTACCTAGTTCATCAAAGAGTTGAATGTTTTCTAATGGTTCATCTGTTTTGAGGAATAGCTGGCCATCCATTACCGGGTTGGGGTAGAGTCTGACTGGCTGAAGATGAGGTATTTCCTGGTTAGCAGTCACTTTGCCATCTTTGGCTACAATTACAATTGCTGTATCGGTGGCTGTGGCTGTTGCTGTAAGCAATGGATCGATGAAAAGTACACTGTCAATCCATATTTTGAAGGTATCCACCTCCAAGCCAACAATTATGTCTTCAATAACAATCGAAAATTGTCCTAAAGCATCAGGGCTCACTGTTACGCTTTGTTGATTGGTTCTGGTAATACCTAGCTCTGCTTGTCCTGAACCATCCCCATCTTCATATATGCTTTCTGAATCTTCATTATTCGGGTCGAACCAGCTATTTTCGATTAAATCGAAGTCTGGACCATCATCACCAGCTAATAATTCAGGAGTGTAACCAATTTTTAAGGCCATGCCGTAAAAATTGTCGATGGGCATATTCGAATCATCAATTTGTAAGTCGATACTAATGATTGCTCCTTCTCCAACTACTGTAGCGTCGGGAATTAACCGAATTTGAGGGTTTATTCCCACCTCGCCATTGGTGAAGTTGTCAGGAAGTTGTACGCCATGTGTCAGGCCAAAATTTTCTTCGATCGCATCTTCTAGGTCCGTCTCATCGACTAGACCATCTCCATCACAATCGGCGTAAGCATAATTGATACCATTAGGAAACATACCAGCCCACGGGTTTGGAACTGTTTGTGGAGCCCAGTCGGTATTAACACTTGAGCGTTCAGGACCTGAGCTCCCGTATGCTATTCCATAATACAGCAGATCAACGCTGTTTACAATGCCATTGTTATTAACATCACCCGGCCACACTTCTTGTCCATTTAAAGAAACGTGAAATAGAATCAAGCAGATGGTAAGGGGCAGTAGTAGTTGTGTAACTCGCATTTACAAATTGTTTATGTATGAATACAGGACAAACTTAAGCCCATTCAAATCGTGATACAAATACATATTTTATTATTTGTCAAAGAATGATGCCATGTTTTTATATCTTTGGAAGGGTATATTTGTTACTATAATCCTTTGTTGTCAGAGTATAAATATTTTTTATTTTACTTTGATTTTTAAATTTGTCGAAATAATAATTTGAAAAAGCTAAAATTATTACAAGCAATAGCTTCTTGTACGGAGGAGGAAATGGGGCGTTTAGAAGATTTTCTTCAATCTCCTTACTTCAATAAAGACAAGCAGGTATTGAGCCTATTTCACTTGCTAAAACCATTTTATCCCTCATTTGAAAGTGCCGAGCTAACTAAGTTTTTCTTATACCAGCAACTTTTTCCAGATGAAGCTTATGATGACAAGCGACTTCGGTATTTGATGAGTAGTCTGAACAAATTGATAGAGCAATTTTTTGCACTTCAGGTTTCGGAAAGCAATTATTTTGAGTCTCAGTTGAATCTTTTATCGAACCTTTCAGCACGTCAATTAGATAAGGCTTATGCACAAATCAGTCGAAGATTAGAGCAAGAACTGGAGAATAGTTCTACCCATAGCACAGATTATTATTGGAGACAGATGAGGTGGGCTGAAATCCGAGAGGAGCATTTTGAGCGACAGCGAAAGCGACAGTTTGACGAAAGTATTGCCGACACGGCTCATTACCTTGATCGTTACTATTTTTTGCATCGTCTTAAACTTAGCTGTGCAATGCTAGACCGGCAAACTATTTTTCGGGCTACCTACGATTTGAGGTTGTCTGAAGGATGGGTAGAGTATTTGAAAGAGCAGCAATTTTTTAATGAATCAATCATCGAGCTGTATTTTACTATTTTTCAAGCTCTCCGCTTTAAAGAGCAAGAACGCTATTTTGGTTTATTGCAATCTTTCTTAAATGAAAATACCCAGGCTCTTCCAAAAGAAGACTTAAAAAATGCCTATCTCTTTACCATTAATTATTGCGCCCGCAAAATTCGGGAAGGCAAAAGTAAATATACACATCAAGCACTGGACTTATATCTGAAAGGGATTAAAGAGCAAGTCTTGGTTGATAACGGAGAATTATCTCCCTGGACTTTTACGAATGTGGTCAAACTGTTGTTACGTATTCGAGCTTTCGAAAGGGCAGAGCATTTTATACGCCAATATGCTCCTTCACTTCCTCTTCGCTTTCGCGAAAATGCGTTACATTACAATTTAGCAGAACTATATTATTATACTCAGCGATTCGGTGAAGCGCAACTCCATCTTAATCAAGTTGCTTATTCTGATCTGAACTATTACCTAGGGGCTCGTGTCATGCTTGCCAAAATTTATCATGAGTCTGGAGCTGAAGAACCTCTACTATCTTTACTTGCAGCATTCACGATCTTTCTGAAACGAAATAAACAGATTTC
>JALEHC010000247.1 GCA_022763215.1 Saprospiraceae bacterium | reverse complement strand
TTAAACCAGAATGGTCGGCGTAACCCATCCGGCCCAGGGGCAGGACGTGTTTTCTTCAACCACTCTTTATAATTTTCAAACGACTTATTGGTGTCTACAAAAATATCACCATAATTGTCATTCGGACCCGCTTTCTCGAGGCGTACCCGCTGGTGCCAACAGTGCATCCCACTAATCGGATCGGGGTGTACGGCATGAGTAATATTTTGGTGTACCCCGCCATCACTCCAGAAAATCCGGGAGCTGTCCGCATCATTACTCTTAAATGGGCGGATGCCATCGACAGTTTTCATACTCCAGCCACCATTGCCGTTATTCTCGATGGCTACCGTATTGGTTGCCCAACGATTACCGATTTTATCTTGTGGGCGACGCCATCTTCCCAGGTGATGTGAACAAGCAATCAAGCCTGGCTTAATGCCTTCCGTTACCCATACTTTATCAACAAAATAACCGATGTCAGTATTGATTTTCAACAGTTCACCTGTTTTTACATTAAAGCGTTTGGCATCAGTTGGATGTATCCAAATCGGATTTCGGTTAGATATTTCCGTTAGCCATTTTGCATTACCCGAACGGGAGTGGATTAGTGTTGGTAGTCGGAATGTTGGAACTAAGCAGTATTCGCCTTCCTCTTCTTTGAGTTCTTCCGGGTGGATATGACTCTTGATATAGGTCGGAATTGCATATTCTGGCCATTTCCAGTCGACCATTGTTTGAGAGTAAAACTCATTTTTACGCGTTGGCGTTGGGAAGCCGACTTTGGGTTTGCCATCGACCATAATACCTATGGCTTTGCCATTTTTGCGAATAACATGATCAGGGCCCACTTCTGCACCTTCCATTTGTGCTGCCGTTAGCTCGTTTTCATGCTTTTCAAATTTGTGCTTTTCTACCTCAAAAGCACCATATTTGCGCATATAATCCAGCTCCGTCAAGCCCTCTTTTTTCGCTGTTTCAGGCAAGCCCGGTGTATGCTCAAAGATATACTGGTAATACTCGTCGATATTGATTTTTTCGTTTTCGCGGTAAGGCGAAATAAAGTGTTTGCGTACACCCAAGCTTCCATCTGGGTCGATGCGCCACGATAATTCAATCCAAAATTCATCTTCTTCCCATACCTCGCCTGGATTGGTCTCGTAAGTGAACGTAGTATTTTGGCCTGCTTTTCGGGCTGCTTCACGCAAAACAGGTTGGCGGAAGCCAATCCATGTACCAGCATGCGTCGCATAGCTGTTGAGGTCGTGTCGCTCTGCACTATGGCCCATCGGAAGAACGTAATCGGCATAGTAGGCCGTTTCATTCCACGTCGGTGTCAAGGCAATATGCATACCCATTTTTTCATGGTCTGTTAGCATCTCGATCCAGGAGAAACCATCCGGATAAGTCCAGACAGGATTGAATACCCGGGTGAAGTAGACGTCCATTTTGCCTCGGTTTTCCTTGAGGAAATGCGGCAACAGGAAGCTCATTTCAAAGAATGCCAATGGGTATTCATCTGGGAAATGTAGTTCATTCCAGAATTTTTGTGCCGGAGGCACATCAAAGAAAGTAGGACTAAACTTGTTCCAGCTATTTGGTGAAGTTCCCCCTTTTGTTCCAACTGATCCGGTAAGTACCGTCAGGAAGTGCAGACAGCGCGATACACACCACCCACCTAGATTGCCGCTGGCTGCGCTTCGCCAGTTGTGGCTCGCAAATCGGCCTTTAGCTTTTCCGATTTCACGGGCTACTTCGATGACGGTTTCGGCTTTGACACCACTTTCTTTTTCAGCAAATTCAGGCGTATACTCTGCATATTCAGCTCTGATTTTTTCGATAAAATTGTCAAAGCTTAGTTCTGTGCCAGGGTGGACTTTCGTCAAATAGTCCTCCCAATTGACCCATTTTTCCATGAAAGCGCGATGATATAGCCCTTCATCGAGTATGATTTTGGCCATAGCCAACAAAACGGCAGCCTCTGAGCCTGGGTAAGTAGGCATCCAGTAGTCAGACATACTCGCTGTATTGGACAAACGAGGGTCCATCGTTGCTAATTTGGCACCTTTCATTTTTCCTTCAATGATACGCTGAGCGTGTGGATTGAAGTAGTGGCCACTTTCGAGGTGAGCCGAAATCAGTAAGATGAATTGAGCATTGGCATGATCCGGAGATGGACGGTCGTAACCATACCAGATATTGTATCCAAAACGAGCACCAGAAGAACAAATGTTGGTGTGGCTATTGTGGCCATCAATGCCCCAGGCCTGTAGTACGCGATTGGCGTAGCCTTCATGTCCTGGACGGCCTACGTGGTAAGCAATTTCGTTATTGCGCTTTTCTTGCAATGCCTTGCGAATGCGAGCTGCAATATCGTCCAGCACTTCTTCCCAGCTAACGCGTTCCCATTTTCCTTCGCCTCGTTCGCCTGCTCGCTTTAGCGGGTATAGAATTCTATCCGGATCGGTGATTTGATTGATGGTTGCAGGGCCCTTGGCACAGTTACGACCACGGCTACCAGGATGGTAGGGATTTCCTTCAAATTTGCGGATTTGCCAGGTTTCTTTGTCGACATAAGCTGTCAAACCACAAGCAGATTCACAATTGAAACAAGTAGTCGGAACGATAGAATAGTGCTTTTTTTCAAGCTTAGGCCATGCTTTGGCTTCATATTCTACCCAGTCATCCCATTTTTCTGGAGGTGGGAATTTGGTCAGTTCTCCGTCCGGAGCCAGTCGTTGTTCCGGTTGAGGGCCTTCCTCATGGAGTTTTGGAATAATCCGAAGGGATTCGGCTATTCTTTCTACAAGACTTGGTCTCTTTTTATGCATGATTTACTTTTCTTTTGAATTAACTAAGAGCGATGCGCTGAGGAGCTTCCACCCAGATTTTTTCTGTGAAATAGATACCCACTAATACAGCAAGTCCGGCAACCGCCTGAATCACTGGTTGGCCACTTGCAAAAAACAGAATAGCCAGTGGAATCAGATTACCCAAAACAATCGAACCAGCCCAAAACATGGAGCGGTAGCGGCCTTTGGTAATCATTTTTACAGCAAGTTTTGCTTCCTGAGTAGGGTGGGTAGTCGTTAGCTCCACAGTAATCGTAAATAAGTTGGCAATAATACCTGCAATCATCACGGTAGAAAGCAAACTGGTCCAGCTTGCAGCATCATTTGTCAACAAGGAAACAATGCTAAGGCTTGCTGCTCCTGCAATGACCGCATGTACCAACATGTGAAGAGCAAGCGAAGGACTCTGCCAGAAGTCGCGACCTTTTGCCTGAGCAAAAAGGAAAGCTGTGTAAATGGCCGTAATAACCGCCATAATACCAGTTGCCCACATCAATACAGAGAATAATCCATCCAATGCAAACCATTTGGCGATAGCCAGAAGGGTAAGAAAACCACCATATAAGGTAATCGAATAACCTCCCTTCACTAGCCAAGAACCCCAATGTGGGCGAAGCAATACATAAAGGAAGCGGTC
>JALEHC010000246.1 GCA_022763215.1 Saprospiraceae bacterium | reverse complement strand
TAAAAGTAGAATGGCTTTTGCGAAACAAGGATTTACTTCTTCAATACCGTATCTAGTACCAGGTCTTTATCCAGCTTTTTGGTACAGAAATACCAGTCTTTACAATCGAGGTCTTCCTTGCCTTCCATGCGATCTTTAGCAGTACCACAAGAACCAGCCGGAGGTACGATCACATCATCACCAACCTGCCAGTCTGCCGGGCACGCAACACCAAATGCATCCGTTGTCTGCATGGCAATCAGGGCGCGGTACAATTCGTCAAAGTTTCTACCTATTGAAAGTGGATAGTAGATGATCGCTCGGATAATACCCTGAGGGTCAACAAAGAACACCGCTCTTACTGCTTGAGTAGCACTCTCACCTGGCTGAATCATTCCGTATTTGGTCGCTACTTCCATGGTGATATCCTCAATCAATGGGAAAGTTACTTCTACATTTTTCATGCCTTTGTACTCGATCTTGTCCTTGATGCTTCTCAACCATGCAATGTGGCTGTACAATCCGTCGATAGACAAACCAATCAACTCACAGTTGGCTTCTCTGAATTGCTCTTGCATGCTTGCAAATGTCATAAACTCAGAAGTACACACTGGCGTGAAATCGGCCGGGTGGCTAAAAAGGATAGACCATTTACCAGAATAATCGCTTGGGAAATTGATGTTTCCTTGTGTTGTTACTGCTGTGAATTCTGGCGCTTTATCACCAATTCTTGGCATAGATACTTGATTCAATGTTTCTTGTTCCATTATTGTTTGTGTTTTATTGTTAATTGATATTTCAAATATACACCCTATAGAGTTATAGGTAAAACTAATAATTTCTATATTCGCTATTGATGTCATCAATGAGTGTAAAATGAACATACAACAACTGGAATACATAGTCGCTTTGGATAAATTCAAAAGCTTTAGCAAAGCCGCAGAATCATGTTTTGTGACCCAGGCAACCCTGAGTACCATGGTCAAAAAATTGGAAGAAGAATTGGAAATAGTCCTTTTTGATCGGAAAACGTCACCAATTATTACGACGGAGTGTGGAAAAGAATTGGTCTCAGAAGCGAACCGAATATTGCTGCACGTGCAACAACTGAAGCAAATTGCACTGGAAGCAAAGGGTCGAATAGAAGGACAACTTCGAATCGGCATCATTCCTACCGTTGCCGGAAATTTGCTTCATCGCATCATACCCGTCCTACTCGAAAAATACCCTGGCTTGAATCTGGAAATTCAAGAAATTACTACGGACAACATTATTGAACAACTCAAAAAAGGGGAACTGGACGTAGGAATTGCGTCTACACCACTTAATCATAGTGAATTGGAAGAAGATATTCTCTACTATGAAAAACTACTGGTTTACGGAAACGTAAAACATGGCAATACCAAGTTTCGCAGCCCAGATGAATTGAAAAATGAAAATGTATGGCTGCTCGAACAAGGAAATTGCCTGACGGATCAGGTACTGAATGTTTGTTCGCTTAGCTCTAAAGAGATCAATGCAAATCTTAGTTTTAGCCCTAATTCCTTTGGCAGCCTACTGAATATGGTGGATAAGATGGAAGGACTAACGTTGATTCCTGAATTGTTTTGTCTGGATTTGCCGAAAGGCAGACAAGCAAAAGTACGCGATTTTGAAGCACCTTACCCCGTCCGCGAAATTAGCCTGATCTATCACAGGCCTTATGCCAAACTGCGACTGATCGAGTCATTAGCCAAAGAAATTAAAGATCTCATAATGCCCTTATTGCAAACCAGTACCCTCAAAAATAGTGATATGCGAATTGCAAGGATATAGTCGAAAACACTGCGAAATTATCCTAATACGCCCATCAATAAATACAATAAAGCGGCCAGCGAGCCCGCAACTAAAGCATAAGGAATTTGTGTGCGGACATGATCAATGTGGTCTGTAGCAGAAGCCATGGACGAAAGAATCGTTGTATCAGAAATAGGAGAGCAGTGGTCTCCAAAGACACCGCCGCCTAAAGCGGCTGCTATCGTGATGTACACATTGGCATCCATTTCGCGAGACATCGGCACCGCAATAGCAATCATAATGGCAAATGTACCCCAGGAAGTACCTGTCGAAAAAGCAATAAAACAACTTACCAGAAATACAATGAACGGCACCAGATTTGGCGAAAGCCAGGTACTCGCTACATCCGCTACATACTGGCCAGTCTGCATCTGCTTGCAAACGGCTCCGATGGCAAAAGCCATCATCATCAATAAGGCCAGCGGAATCATGCCGGAGATGCCTTTTAAGGTAAGGTCAACAGATTCTTTTAAGCCCATAATGCCTTGAATACCATAAAATACCATTGCAAAGAGGGTAGAAGTGATGACTGCCACCAATACAGAAGTCGAACCAGACCCTTGACCAATTGCGTATAGTACCTTTTGGCTGAAAGTCGCATCTGGTCGGTCTGCCAGAGCTGCTTCCCAGCCAGTATAGGCTAGCATAATCGGCATAAGAAGTACCATAATTACAATCGGAATGACCATATTATACGCCTTTGGCGTAACCCCTTCTTTGACTTGAACGTCTGTCAGTTCGTCTGACATGATGGGTTGAGCACCTTCCCGAAGTAGCGCACCGCTTTCGCGAACGCGTTGTTCGGCTGTGGCCATGGGGCCAAAATCTTTTTTCCAAAAGATGATCACCAACACCCCGATAAGTGCCAAAATCGGATAAAAGTTATACCCCATTGCACGAACCATGGTCGCGAATGGATCGCTAAAGCCCTCAGCTGCTAATAAGGACATAATGAAAGCCCCCCAACCATTAAATGGAATGAGAATACTGGAAGGCGCAGAACTGGAATCTGCAATATAGGCGAGTTTTTCACGCGAAATTTTCAATTTATCAAATACAGGACGGTACAATGCACCTACCGTTAAGACCGAAATACTGGATTCTACAAAAATGAGTACGCCAGTCAGCCAAGCTAATAACTGGACGATGATACGGTTGCTACCACTTTGTTTGGCCTCATACTTTTCGAGCAAGCGATTGACTCGCAGTATAAAACCAGCTACCCCACCCGAATACTGGATAAAAATGATCAGTGCACCTACCAGCGCACAAAACATAATGGTACGCGTATTGCCAGCATCCTGAAATACATCGACTAGTGCTTGTATAGTTGCAAAACTGCCCTGAAGAAGATTGTAATCATTGATAATAAACCAGCCAAGCCAAATCCCAAAGAGCAGGGATACAAAAACTTGTTTGGTTCGGATAGCCAGAATAATGGCTACAACCGGAGGCAGTAGGGAAAGAAAGCCGTATTCGTGCATGTTGGTCGCTTCGTTCGTGAAAAGAAGCATTAATTTATGGAAAAAAATCGGGCTGGCGAAAAAGTGCGATGTGGAGAGCTAAGGAAGCAATGGATTTGTCTTT
>JALEHC010000245.1 GCA_022763215.1 Saprospiraceae bacterium | reverse complement strand
TCAACTGTACCCCTTGCAAGGTATCGGCTCCATTATTAGTAATATCTGCATAAAATGACAGCGAATCCTGGATAGAATAAAAGTCGCTACTATAAGCTTCTGGACTTCTAAAATAAGTGCTTATGCTCAAATCATAAGCTGGTAATTCGAAAAGCTGAACATCATCCAGCAACCAAAAAAAATATCGCCCATTCCAAGAAAAGCGAAGTTGCACACTTGGTTGGCCAGCTGCTATTTCTGAAAGATTGAGAAAGACTTCATCATCAATCGGCGATTCCTGATTTGGTGCAAATTGTTCGTTAACGATAATCGTATCCCAGCTTGCTCCTTCATCTATACTGATTTCCACGAAAGTGGAGCCTGCTTGCCCCAAACGTGCATACTGATGAAACCGCAAACCTACTCCTGTAAGATTCGGCAAATCAATTACTGGAGAAGTCAGTGATCCAGCATGCCCCCCAGGAAATGGTCCGCCGCCAAATTGAATACCACCGCTGTCGTACACATCGGAGTTGTACATTGCACAGCCATTGGCTGCCGTTGGAGAGGCAATAGCTGCCCGATCTTCGTAAAACAAAGCTTGCGTAGGCACGCCATCGAGTAAAGCCTTCTCTGCACGGCCAGACTCCGACCACTGCCAGACCGCACCTTCGGGCTGCCCGGGACCAATCGTCCAAGAATCGGGGATACCACCGTCAAAGGTTTCTTCCCAGAGAATGGTTTGCCCGCTCAGGGCGAAAATAAAACAAAGAAAAACTAAGGTTGGTAACGTTTTTTTCATAGCCATATTAATTTTAGATTAAGCGATTATGCTTAAGATAATGGCTTTGAAAAAAAGATATAGTGTAGTAAAAGGCTTTTGTCAGGAGGGAATCATAAAAGAAAAGCCTTCGCAAAGGCAAACTCCGCGAAGGCTTTATTGATTAGGCAGAAAAAGATTCGCCACAGCCACAAGTATCGGTAGCATTTGGGTTATTAAAAATAAACCCACGATTATTCAGGCCATCGTGCCAGTCTATTTCCATACCTAATAAGTACAGGCCGTGCGACTTTTCCATAAAAACAGGTAGCCCATCTAGCAAATACTCCTGATCATTTTCTTTTTTAACGTCAAAGCCCAAAACGTAAGAAAATCCAGAACATCCACCACCTTTAACGCCCACACGCAAACCGTGATCGTCTGGTAAGTTTTGATCTGATTTGATCTTCTTTAATTGTACCATTGCACTTTCTGTGATAGTTATTGGGCTCAATTTTGTTGTTGTCTCGCTCATATTTTTACTTTTGCGTCATTCCACAAATCTATGTAAAAATGGAACGCTTCGAAAGTTTTTTAGTTTGAATTCAGTCTAAATAGATACTAAAATTTGACGAAAGCAGTTTATTTTTGCAAGAATTTATTCGAGGGCTAAGCCCTCGGCTGATCATAAAAATGCAACACTCATGGCATCCTTTCTCAATGTTCTTTTAGAAATTGCAAAATTAACCATCCCGGGATTAGTGGTATTTTTTACCGTATACTATCTGGTAAGACAATACCTCGACGGGCAAATTAGGCTTAAACAATTAGAAATCAGACAAAACCAACAAGCCAATACGACTCCTTTAAGGTTTCAGGCCTATGAACGCCTTTCTCTTTTTTGTGAACGAATTTCTCTTTCCAATCTCACATTAAGAACGCCCAAAGAAGATTTGAATGCCGCTCAGTACAACGTTATGTTGCTTATGGCTATTCAATCAGAATACGAGCACAATATCACACAACAGGTTTATGTATCAGAACAATTGTGGCAAATTCTGAAAGCCGCTCGTGATGATACGGTCAGCATGATTAGTTTGGCAGTCGAACAAGTTGGGCCTAAAGCACCCGCTAAAGAATTGGATGCAGCAATCAACAATATCCTGAACCAACGGGAGGCCACAGGCCTTGACAAAGCCTTACAAGCCATTAAAAAAGAAGCCGCCGTACTGCTTTCTTGATATTTGTGACTATATTTGATCAACCCCATTTCATATTCTCTTTACAAACCCAATTTCTATGTCTTTCAAAAGAAGACAATTTTTGAAACAACTTGCTGCATTTGGCAGCATAGCCGCAACAACACCTTATTTCCAAAGTCTAAGTGGACAGCGACTACTTAAAAGTTTTGACGAAAGTCAAAACAGAAGTTTTTCAGAAGTCATACAGGATGAAACTTTTTGGTATCAGGTCAAGAATGCGTATACCGTTTCTCCTAATATTGTCAACCTCAACAATGGTGGCGTTAGCCCCCAACCTCTTGTAGTACAGGAAGCCGTCGAACGTTACAATCGGCTGAGCAATGAAGCGCCCTCCTTTTATATGTGGCGAATACTTGACCAGGGCCGTGAACCGGTTCGTGAAAAACTAGCGGATCTTGCTGGTTGCTCACCAGAGGAAATTGCGATCAATCGAAATGCTTCCGAGGCCCTCGAAACGGTTATATTTGGCTTGCGCCTAAAAAAAGGGGATGAAGTCGTACTTACCCGACAGGATTATCCGAATATGATAAATTCCTGGAAGCAACGTGCTCACAGAGATGGTGTCGTACTCAAATGGCTCGACTTTCAATTTCCGATAGAAGATAAAAGCAAAATTGTTGAAGCATTTGTCAATGCCTTTACCCCTCGGACGAAAGTGGTTCATATCACGCATATGATCAACTGGATGGGCCAGATTCTTCCTGTTAAAGAGATCGCCTTGGCAGCCAAGGAAAGAGGCATTGAAGTACTGGTGGACGGGGCACACACCTTTGCCCATCTCGACTTCGATATTCCATCTCTACAATGTGATTATTTTGGTACCAGCTTGCACAAATGGCTTTGTGCACCTTTTGGTACAGGGATGTTGTATGTCCGAAAGGAAAAGATCAAAAATCTGTATCCCATGTTTGGTGCAGAGGAATTCGAAAGTGAAGATATTCGCAAGTTTGAGCACCTGGGCACTCGCTCCTTTGCCTTGGAGCAAGCCATTGGTCAGGCAGTTGATTTCCATCACATGATTGGCAGTGAACGAAAAGAAGCCCGGCTGCGCTATCTGCGCAAATACTGGATTTCCAGAGTAAAAGACCTGCCTGGGGTCACCATTCATTCGCCCGAAGCGGATGAAAACAGCTGTGGCATTGGTTCTTTTGCCATTGAGGGCAAAGGACCTAAACAATTATCTGCTTTACTTTATAGAGATTTCAAAATTCATACCAGCGGCATTGTTTGGGACAATGTCAATGCGGTGCGGGTTACCCCGAATGTGTATACAGTTACGCGCGACCTCGATCGGTTGGTACGCGCTATAAAAAGTTATGTATAAGCTATGAAATACCTGCTAATATTTGCAAGTGTGTTTTTGTTTTTGCAATGTGAGGACATGATGGAATCAAAATCTTCTCATCCTAAACCAGGGCCTATAGCTTCTGCTTTCGCAAAAAACGAGTTCTCTTTTCGGCTTACGCAACCGGATAGTGTGATGGAACTGGACAAAGATCTCAAAGAAATCTCTGGTCTTGCTTGGCACGATGCAGCTCAAATGTTATTGGCGAATAATGATGAAAAAGGAAAAATCTTTTTTCTGGCTCCCGAAAATGGCGAGATAAAAAAAGAACTTGACTTCGATAACAAAGGCGATTATGAGGGAATCGAACAAGTGGGTGATGCGATTTATCTAATTGAGAGCAAAGGAGACCTCTTTGAAATAAAAATGATGGAAGATGATGAGTTGCTGGTTCAGGAATATGAGACGCCACTCAAAAAAGACTATGACGTAGAGGGGCTCACCTTCTTGCCAGAAAAACAAATGTTATTACTCGTGTGTAAAGGGCAAAAAATTGCAGACGATAAAAAATTCATTTATGGTTTTGATCTTCAGAAAAAAGCCATGCTTCCAAAACCAATATTGACGATAGAGAAATCATTGATCGAAAAATTTCTGGAACAAAACAGCCCACTTAGTCGCAGTCAGCAGGAGCTGTTCACCCAGGATTTCTCGCCCTCTGGCATGGCTATCCATCCTCAAACGAAGGAATGGTATATGCTCTCTTCTGTCGGAAAAATGCTTTTCGTATTTGCGCCGGACGGCCAAATACGACATATTGAATATCTGGACAAGTCCTTATTCCCTCAGCCGGAAGGCATTTGTTTTCACCCTTCCGGGAAACAATTATTTATTGCGACAGAAGGCAAAAAGGGAAAAGGAGCATTGCTCAAGTTTTCGTCCTTTGTGGACGGAAATCAGTAATATTTTTTGATATTCAAAATGATAAAGTTATGGACTCTACAAACGGTGCTTATCTTTTTTCAGAATGGTTTGGTGCAGTTTTGATCTATTTTTTTCGATTTGGGCGAAAGCCCTTCGAAGAGGTGTATAGTAAAAAGTATAAGCTCAGGAACCTGCTAATCGGTTATTTTTCACAACTCTTGATATTGGGGCTATGCATAGCATTATTTACATTAAGTAGTTAGACGGAATTATGAACAAGTGAAATTTTACAGGGTCAGCACAAAATAATCGCCTAATTGTCTTATCATCAATTAGTTCAATCATTTTGTGCTGACAAATTTCACTTATCCATAATTTTGATCCGTCACTTACCTAAACCCAATATAAGTTTGATTTAGCAATAAGTGGGAAAACATAACAAAAGTCTTCCAAGAGGAAACCAGCGATATTGCTTAAGTCTTGAAAACCAAACCATACAAAAGCTCGGCTTAATTTTCATGATTTGGTAAAATAATTTCGAAAACTTTGGGAATAATTTCCTTACACACAGCATAAGTAAGAATAAAGCTATACTTTTGTGGCAACAAAAAGCATTTTTAATTAATACATTTTCTTTTGACAACATTTAAGCAGTTAGGTCTCTCAACAGGAATTTTGGAGGCATTAGAAGATTTGGGATTTGAGACACCTACTACCATTCAGGAAAAAGCCATTCCGCAATTACTTGATGACCAACGTGATTTTATAGGATTAGCGCAGACAGGAACCGGGAAAACAGCAGCTTTTGGCTTGCCTCTTCTCAACCTGATAGACCCTATGCAACAGCATACACAGGCACTTATTCTGGCTCCTACCCGAGAACTTGGACAACAAATTGCTGAGCAGATTGATTTGTACAGCAAGTACCTACCCAAGATTAATGTGTTGGCTGTTTATGGCGGTGCTCCTATCCATACCCAAATCAGAGCACTTAAGAGGCCACAACACATCATTATTGCTACTCCGGGTCGATTGATCGACCTTATCAAACGAAAGTCCGTTCGTTTGGAAGAACTAGAATACCTGGTTCTTGATGAAGCAGATGAGATGCTCAATATGGGCTTTAAGGAAGAACTCGACAGAATTCTCTCTTATACGCCTTCAACCAAATTGACTTGGTTGTTTTCGGCTACCATGCCAGCTGAAATTAAACGGATTGTTAACGACTACATGACGGATCCATTGGAGGTGAAGGTAGATCGTAAAAATACCGTTAATTCCAATATCGATCATCAGTTCACTTTCGTAAATCGCACCAATAAATCGGAAGCATTAACCCGCTTTTTGGATGTCGAACCTGATTTGATGGGGGTTGTATTTTGTCGTACCAAGCGTGATACGCGCGACCTTGCGGAAGAATTGGTAAGACGCAACTACAAAGCAGATGCTTTACATGGTGATTTGTCACAACCTCAGCGTGATCGCGTGATGAAGCGCTTTAAAGACCACCAGCTTCAGGTCTTGATTGCTACAGACGTCGCTGCAAGAGGTATTGATGTAAATGATCTGACACACGTATTTCATTACAATTTGCCAGACAGCAATGCTTACTATACGCACCGAAGCGGACGTACAGCAAGAGCTGGTAAAAAAGGTATTTCTATTGCCTTTATCAGCAGCCGAGAAACGCGCAAAATCAACTCTATGGAGCGCGAACTTGGTATCAATTTCACGAAAGTGAGAGTACCTAGTGCCGATGATATTGTAGCTAACCGTATGGAGCAGTGGTGTCAGGCAATACTTGATAAGAATGGCCATCCGGAAGTTGGAAAGAAAGTACTTTCCATGGCTGAGAATATGTTCGAGGACCTGAGTAAAGAGGAATTGATCAGAAGGTTGATGATGAATGAGATGGAAAAACTCAATCTGAATAGCCACGACTTGAATGCCTCACAGGAAAAACGCCCTCAAAAGCGCCGCCCACAAGGCAGAGACCGTAAATACGGCCGACGCGGAGCAGGAAGAAGTCATCGTAAACGCGATTATGGTCGCCGCTCTAAGCGATAAGACCGAATACGCTTACTCATAAAAGAAAGGGTAATGGACGATTCATCGTTTGTTATCCTTTTTTTGTTTTTGGGAATTAATTCCTGTATTGCATTGTATTTTAGTAGTGAAAGCTCATTTTGAAAATTAAAACTATTGGCTAATGCTTGGTATTCTTTTAATCTACTTCATCGGAAAATACTTTTACGATTTGGCGGAAGCCCATAAACGATCCAATTGGCTATTTGCGGTATTGGGTGTGGTTAGTTATTATGTGGGAGCATTTGTTTTTTCGCTTATTGCGCTAATGGTACTCGAATCTGCCTCTCCGGGATTTATTGACAACACTAATTTGGCCATATTCGACATCTTGGCCATTCCTTTTGGCATACTAGCTTGTTGGGGATTCTATACTTATTTAAAGAATCATTGGTCCAAAAAGATTCTTACCGATACCAGAACTGATTTGCTAGATGACGAAATGCTATATTAAACGACAAGCGGAACACCTTTATAACAGCACAAG
>JALEHC010000244.1 GCA_022763215.1 Saprospiraceae bacterium | reverse complement strand
TGTCTACCACTTTCGTGAAATCACCATCAGTCTGTAAGCGAGCGCCAATACCTTCGAGGCGACCAGAGAAACGAATATTGAAGTTTTCTTTGTCGATCGGCTTTAAATAGTTGGTATGCGGATCATAAATACTGGTGATTGTATTGAGGTAAAAGCTTAGTCGATCTTCGCGATCAAGCTTCAGCATACGCTCATACCAGCGATCAAACAATTCAAGGACATCCTCTCTTGCTTCCGCTTCGATTTGCTCAAAGCTTTTTTGCTCAGCTTCTTCGCCCTGTTCTTCTTGTTCTTCCAAGGCATCATTTACTCTAGTCAGCGTTTCATACTTGAGGTATTTGCGCCAGTAGTCTTTTAGTTCTTCATCATTTTTGGCGAAATCTCTTTTTTCGCCATCCAGTTCGATGTCCTCCTTTACAGTAAAATCGAATGGTGTTTGAAGAATTTCGCGATAATAAGCTTGTGTTTTTTCAAGACCAGCATTCAACAACTCCAAAGAAGTGTTGAAAAAGTCATAAGTCCCTTTCAAAGCTTCATCATCGAGTTGATTTTTATAAGTTTCGAGTATCGTTACATCACGAGCCGTCAAGAAGCGTCGGCCACTATCGATTTGATCGAGATATTCTTTGAAGACATTTTGAGAAAATTCATTATCAATTTTTTGTGGTTGATAATGAAGTTGATTCAAGCCATTGATAATTGTACGAATTAAAACTGCTTCTTTTTCTGCGTTATCTGCCTGGGGGAAATAGGCTGCCACTAATAGGCCGACTACCAGAATAGAAAAGAAAATAGAGCCCCTGAGTTTCATATAATTATTTTTTGGAAAGATGGATTTTGCGAGTCGCTGTACCATATTCATTTAATAAACTGTCTTTTTGTTAAATAAAGCTTGGAAAAGCCTGCGTACCAATTTTAACGTAAATATTCTAGCTAAATATACTTTTTTTTAAAGAAAATGTTTTGTCTCTTGCTTTAGGGACGATGATTTTAACTTTACTCTAACTAGAAAAGCAACAAAAATTACTTATTCCTGAATTTTCAGAAAATTGGCAATTTTTGAGGCCATCCGCAAGCGGTGGCAAAAAAAAAGCCCTCTGCTGCGGCATAGAGCCAGAAAGCAGAGGGCTTTTTCCCGAAAGGGAAGTAAATTGAGAACTAGCTGCGAATTTCCCGAAAGGGGGAATGACGGTTAAAACCCTCCGCGAGTAGCTCAAATATTTCTTACAATAATGGCGCAATTACGAGTGCCACTACGGACATCAATTTCAACAAGATGTTCAAAGATGGGCCAGAAGTATCTTTAAATGGATCACCTACTGTATCACCTACGACAGCAGCCTTGTGTGGCTCAGATTTTTTGTAGTAAGTCTGTCCCTGGATATTTACCCCTTCTTCAAACATTTTCTTGGCGTTGTCCCATGCACCACCTGCGTTTGACTGGAAAATCGCCATCAAAACACCTGCTACGGTTACACCTGCCAACAAGCCACCCAACATTTCAGCTCCACCAAGGAAACCAACAATAACTGGGCTAATTACAGCAATCAAACCAGGAATGATCATCTCGCGAATAGAAGCGGCTGTAGAAATTTCTACACATTTGCTGTATTCTGCTTTTCCATCAGCAGCATCAAATGTTTTCTGATCTGCATCGGTCCATTCACTGTATTCTTTATCCCCATTTCTACGCATTACTTCCAATGCTGCTTTTAGCTCAGGAATATCAGCAAACTGGCGACGAACCTCTTTGATCATATCCATAGCTGCACGTCCAACCGCACTCATAGACAAGGCACTGAACAAGAATGGCAACATACCACCCAACAATAAACCTGCCATAACAAGCGGCTTGGAAATATCAATGCTGTTGATTTTTGCAGTAGTCATAAAGGCAGCAAATAAAGCCAAAGCAGTCAAAGCTGCAGAACCAATTGCAAAACCTTTACCAATGGCAGCAGTGGTGTTACCTACTGCATCCAATTTATCAGTACGCTGACGTACTTCTGATGGCAAATCACCCATTTCTGCAATACCACCTGCATTATCTGATACTGGACCGTAAGCATCAACGGCCAACTGAATACCTGTATTAGAAAGCATACCTACCGCTGCAATAGCGATACCATACAAACCAGCAAATTCGTGTGCTCCGATGATGGCAGCAGCAAGAATAATGATTGGAATAGCCGTAGACTGCATACCAACACTCAAACCAGCGATAATATTTGTTGCAGAACCAGTCAATGACTGATCAACAATACCCTTCACTGGTTTTGTACCTGTACCAGTGTAGTACTCCGTAACCAAACCGATTAAAAGACCAGAAGCCAAACCGAATAGTACTGCGAAGAATACGCCGTTTGCAGAATAAGTAGCACCTTGGAAGGTCCATTCTGCTGGAAGTACCATCGTAACGATCAGGTAAGTAGCTACTAACATCAAACCAGCAGAAATAAATTCACCACGGTTCAATGCTTTTTGAGGATCACCACCTTCTTTAACACGTACAAAGAACGTACCGATGATAGAAGTAACGATACCTACACCTGCCAAAATCAGAGGAAGAAGTACCGCATTCAGACCGCCATATTCATTCGTTGGTTCAAAACCATTTGAAACACCGATGAAGGCAGCACCCAATACCATAGTACCGATGATAGAACCAACATACGATTCGAAAAGGTCAGCACCCATACCAGCTACATCACCAACGTTGTCACCAACATTATCGGCAATAGTTGCAGGGTTTAGCGGGTGATCTTCTGGAATACCAGCTTCTACCTTACCTACAAGGTCAGCACCTACGTCGGCAGCTTTGGTATAAATACCACCACCTACACGCGCAAAAAGTGCGATAGAAGAAGCACCAAAAGAGAATCCGGTAATAACCGTAATTACTTTATTAATATCCCATCCCATATTAGAATAGGTGATAAATAGCACACTAAGGCCGAGTACACCAAGGCCAACTACACCAAGGCCCATAACAGCACCACCAGCAAAAGCAACTTCGAGTGCTTTGCCTAAGCTTGTTCTTGCAGCATTAGTGGTACGTACGTTTGCTTTAGTAGCAACACGCATACCGATGAAACCTGCCAGTGCAGAGCAGATTGCACCAAGGACGAAAGAAACGGCGATCAACCAGGATGAATTATCCGAGTTTGCCGAAACGGCTAGTAGTACAGCTACTGCCAATACAAAAATTGAAAGCACTCGGTATTCGGCTTTCAAAAATGCCATGGCACCATCTGCAATATTTTTTGCAATACGCGCCATACGCTCTGTTCCAACTTCTTGCTTAGAAACCCATGCTGAACGCCAAAACGTGTAAAGCAGGGCTAGCACCCCAAACACAGGAATCGCATATGTAATTGTTTGACCCATAATTTTTTCAATTTTTAATTAATAGTTATTAGTTGGGAGTTTAAGGCCTGGACTCCCTGTGGCTTTTCGTTCGGGGGGCAAAGCTAACGCAAATTTGTGGCTTGTCCAACTATATTATTTAATAATGAAGTGCTTAGCGCCTGAATTGAGCCGATAAACATCAAAAACAGACACATATAGCTTTCTATATTCATTTTATTTCCATACCCCCTCACATCACTAAGCTTCTATTTTTAAATATACCGAAAATGCTATATAAAATTTCTTTATTCTGAAAACCAGCTTACTTTCGTTTCGTAGGGGCTTCTTTTTCCGGCAATATCTGGCATTTGATGATAGCCCATATAAAAGAGGCCATAACACTTCTCTCCTTCCCCTAGTTGCAAAAATTCATCTGCTTCCAGAATACTTCTCGGGGAGCTCCAGTAGCAGCCAATATTCAAAGCTGTGCAGCTCAACCACATATTCTGAACGGCACAGGCCAATGCGGCGACCTCTTCCCATTCCGGCAAACGTTCCTCCGGATCGCGTTGCATACATAATGCGATGACACAAGCAGAGCGCAGCGGTTTCTTTTTTGTTTTTTCGAGTTTCTTTTCCGAGAATTTTGCTTCCGGCGTATTTGCTACGTACCAATCACCCAGGTAGCCACTGAGTCTTTCCAGTGCCTTTCCCTGAAATACCTTAAATCGCCAAGGCTCTGTCTTTTTATGCGTCGGCGCCCAATTGGCATTTTCCAGTATTTGTTCGATTACCTCTTTAGGAATAGGCTGGTCGGTATACGTTTCCGGAAATATAGACCGACGCTTTTTTATGAGTTCACTAATTTGCTGAATATCCATATCAATTGATTTTGAGCAAAAATAAAAAATCCGACAAATGAAAACGACACAAACTTTCAGAAACTATTGAAAGTTATGAATTAATCCATTATCTTGTAGGTACAATTGATCACCAAAACCAAAAGACCATGAAAGCAATAGCCAGATTTATTCACTTTTTTTCTTTAGGTATACAGGGCTTACTATTGACAATAGCTGGGTTAGGTACTATATTCTCAACTTTTGAAACCTCTAACTTATTTGGTTTTCTACTTCCTGCCCTGTTTTTAGGTCCACTACAATTGGCAGATGCTTTTGTAAGAGGAATTATTTTTTACGGAAAAAAAGCGTGGTACTTTATCTACTTTGCTATGAGCATTTGCTATGTTTTTTTCTTGAGTACGGGTAGTGAATATGTGAAGCCCTGGATGGAAAATCCATATACAGAATGGGCTGTAGTAACCATATTTCTGATATTTATACCATTTACAGCAGCAATAATATATTTCAGAGGTGTCATTTTAGATTATGAGGAACACTTTCAAAGCCCACCGACTGAATTTGTATGAAAAAACATTTGGTTTCAATACTCTACAAATAGAGTTTTAATTTTTTGCGGTTCAAAGGGTGTTGTCAAAAGCTTTAT
>JALEHC010000030.1 GCA_022763215.1 Saprospiraceae bacterium | reverse complement strand
TTCCCAATTCCATAATGACCTCATCAAGGTATTGGCGGAATGCTTCTTCTGTGTGAATACCACCGGGTTCTTGCTCCCATGCTGCCAGAAAATAGTAAGTCAATTCGTTGTTATTTGGCGTAAGCACAACCACATGACTGAATTCATCTTCTGTAATTTCCTGCAAGTCTGCTTTTTTGTACAAGACTGCCATGCCTAGATGATCTTCTGCCAAACTCTGTTGTCCCCAGGTAGCCATGTATCCCCAGGTTCCATTTTCATGTCGTAACAAACTGCCATTTTCATGTTTTACGATGCCTGTACACAGATTAGGTAAGCTTTCAGTTAGTGCCACATCGTGCCGTGTCAGACGACTTCCCGCTTTTATGCTAAGATCAGAAGTCAGGTTGGTGGATTGATCTCCTACTTTCCACTCATAATATTTAGTGCGGATCATACTTTCTAAAGCACCATTTTCTGCTACTTCGCAAGTAATGGAGTCCGTCGTTTCTACGCGCAAAGCTTTATCGCCCATCCAGCTACCTAAAGCACCAATACCAAGCGATTTTCCTACTTTTAATACATCCATCCCCCAATCTGCTGGCTCGTGATAAGAGTCAAACCCGTCTTGTCCAACTTGCTGAAGTACCATATCGCGCGTCTTCTTTCCAAAAATATCGGTTGCATTTCGCCAGTCGAGATAAAAGCGATAGCCAACCAGGTCTGACTCCCAGCCAGGCCCTTCATACCTTATGAAATGAGAGTGATCGGTATGCTCTGGTGGCACAGCAAGAAAGTCGACATTCTTAAAATTACCACCTTCGTATTTGCGGTCTTTCCAGGTTCCGCCTACCTTATGCGAAAGCTCTGCTTGGGTCCGTTTTTTGAAGTTTGGGGTGGTAGTACTTTCTTCGATTTGAATATTTTTTTCTTCACCTTCCTTTAGATCCATTACCAGTAGATACTGATCCGGTGCATCGTCGCCATTGGTGTCGATCGTCTGAAAAGGAACATCATTTCCATCCGACACAAACTTCAGTTGGTTGACTTTGAGCTGCGGAAATTTGCTACTAATTTGCTGAAAAGCAATGGCCACACTGGCATCTTTTCTGGCCATATCCAGAGTATTCTGCACCGTAAATTGTGCCTTTGTTTCCGTGCTTTGCTCTGCACTATTGCTGCATGACCAAAACACCATTACACTTAATACTAATAGGCTGTATGTCTTCATTTCCAGTTTATTTTTTATTTCCAAATTTCATTTTAGGAGGTAAATAGGGCTTCAGTAGCCTTGTCTTTTGATATTTTTTGGCTTGCTTCCGAGACAATTGCTTTGCCCAAGAGACCCGCGCCGAGCTGTTAGCTCCTGCACCTGTATTTCCGTATTCGGCATAGAATACCGTTTTTTCCTTTTCAGGACTCCCCCAGTTGTCCCAGCCTTTCGGCAAAATATGAGCTCCCATTTGGCAGTCAATGAATACCGTTTGCGCAAAGCTGCGCCATGGCCTGCCGAGATACACAGCTTTGACATCATCTGCTGCCGTCAACGCACATGACAAAAACACAAAGCCGTAGGCTTGCCCTTGAGGGGTACTCGCAGCAGTGATATAAGAATCGGATTTGCTATGAATGGTACAATTTTCAAATAAGGCTGTAGCACCGCCAAAAATGAAATCGGTAGTACCTTCGATATAGCAGTTTTTAAAGTATTGACGAGCGTTAGCGCCATCGGCAAAAAGCGTATCTTGGTGTCCCAGCATCCGGCAGTTTTCAAAAACACAGCGATCTGCTTCCACAGCGACAGCTACTGCTTGTCCCACTGCACCAGCCCGATTTTCAATGGTTAGATTCTCCGCTCGAAAGTTTTCCCCTTGTACCAAAAATGTAGGGGTGTGAAAAGTACTGTTGCGACCACGCTCCATTTTATCAAAATGGTCGTCCCACCAAATAATTGTCTTTAAAGGATCTTCACCTTTGATGGTCAAATTGTTATTCCAGGTGTGAACTTTCACTTTTTCATGATAAATACCGTTTTGTACGAAGATGGTTATTCGTTTTTCAGGATATGACTTTGCACCATCAATGGCTTGTTGGATAGTAGTAAAATCACCACTCCCATCTTTGGCTACCACCAATTCAGTTTTGTATTGTGCATTTAGGTGACAAGCCAACAACAAAAACACGATTCCAAAAGCTATTTTCAACTGCATCATTATTTTTCTATTCTGAAATAATCGTAATTGGCATAACCGCCATCGTTTTCATGCTCGTTGCGCAGGCAGTAAATCCCCACTTTTGCGCCAATCCACTTTCCTTCTTTAGCCGTAAATACGTCGCCGATATTGGTATAAGTCTGTCCGTCTTTGCTGTAAGCAAATTGGCATTTTCCGCCTTTGGTGACTGACACTTGCAGGTAGATTTCCCTTTCGGGAAATGGTACACTGGCAACTACTTTTTCAGGCTCGCCGTACTGTGCACCATAGCAAGTGACTTGCTGCAATACCAACTGCCCGTTTTGCTGCACTAGACTCAAGTGGGCGTAGTCACGCCCCATGACCAATAAACCAGTCTGCTCTCCATCAAAATGATGGAAGAATTCCAATTTTGTGGTCACTGTAAATTCTTCAGCAGGCATTTTTTGCAATAACAAGTTGGGATGATCCCACAGATTGCGAGCATCGGCTTGCTTGATGACCGGATTCATACGCAGGAAGCCTAATTCCGTTGGGAATGACCATAATGCTTGAGGATTGGCATGCCATTGCCAATTCGGATGTAATTGGCGAGCATTAAACTCATCACTTGCCGTTTGAAGCTCCGTTGGTTGTGTATAATTGACACTTGGTTTGCGATATCGGCTCACGGGTTCGCCTATTCCATCTTGATTAACATCTTCACCTATTAGGAGCCAATCATCTTGCCATTTAGCTGGTTGGAGATGGACAATTCTGCCGTAAGGCTGTTTTTCCTGAAAATGAAAAAACCACTCCTCTCCATTTTCCAGACTTACCCATGCCCCCTGATGTGGGCCATTTACGGAAGTATTGCCCTGATGCAATACAATTTTATCTTCATAAGGGCCATATATCTGTTTTGATCTCAGGATAGTTTGCCAACCTTCAGCTACGCCACCACCTGGTGCGAAGATGTAGTAATACCCATTGCGTTTGTACATTTTAGTGCCTTCGATAGTCGGGTGATCTTGATGTCCATCAAAAACCAACACCCCATCATCAAGTAAGCGGCTTCCGTCGGAAGCCATCTGATGCAATACGACGATACTTTTGTTACCGGCACGACTTCCCGCGAAAGCGTGAACCAGATACGCCCGGCCATCTTCATCCCAAAACGGGCAAGGATCAATCCAGCCTTTGGCAGCTCTAACCAGATGAGGCTTTTCCCATTTCCCGGCAGGGTCACGGGTTTTAACCATATAGATACCGAAGTCGGGATCACCATAAAAAATATAAAACCATCCATCGTGATACCGAATAGCAGGAGCCCATACCCCATTGCCATGTTGAGGCTGGTTAAAAAAGTCATTAGGTGGTAGCTCATCCTGAATCGCATAGTTGATGAGGGTCCAGTTGACTAAATCTTTAGAATGTAGAATCGGGAGAGCGGGCACACAATTAAAACTAGAGGCAGTCATATAGAAATCATCACCGTGTCGAATGACATCCGGATCGGAATAATCACTATGTAGGATTGGATTTTGGTAATGTTCGTTATCCAGGTTGGGGTTCCAAACCTGAGCGGTCAAACTTGCTGTAAACAGCCAAAATCCTGATATTAACCAAAGCCCGTATTTCATATTGTCGCAGATATTTTAAGCATCTGCTCAAAATTAGCTTAAGCACCTTCTTTACAGCCTTCAATATTTATCAATGAGATAGCCATTTTTCACATTATTAAATTGGGGAAGCACCCCAAAAAAGGAAATAAGCTTTGAAAACCAGTGATTAACAAGGGTTCAGAAGTCACATCATCCCTTTGAGTTATAAAGAAAAAAAAAAGAGAAGCTTTGCAGCTTCCCTTCGGTAATGCATGAAATTTTAGTCGATTATTCTGTCGTTTACGGACTTACTTTCTTAGTTTTCTGCATACTTCAATCCAAAACCAAATTCGAAAAGTGGGGCTTCACTATCATATGGAAGGTCTGCTTTTTGATTTTCAACCGCTTCCATAGATGAAGGCAATTCAAATGGCAACTTCCCCATCGGGGATGCATTGCCAAATAAAACTTCACAAGCAGCCTCGTCTGTCGTACCAAAACTAGCGATCAATGCCTTGGCATTGGCCGCAATATCCGGGATGACCGCTGGGCGATCAAGATAGATATCGACTACAGTAGGTACCGTTTTCAAAATATGGAGTATACGCGCTTTTTCTTCTCCTTTAAAATCCAGATCGCCATGGTGGAACCCACGAGCAAAGAAGTTTTTGGTATCTACCGGAGTCCAAGGGGTCTGCAAACGAAGGATGGCCATATCTGCTTCTTCAGGTGTTGCCACTACTTGCGCATACTTTGAAACCGTAGAACTATCCACGTTCTCGACATACACCTTCAGTGTTCCCTGACTGAGTGGCAAAGTAGCGCCTTCATTTTTAAGCAGAGTCATGGATTGCATTTGCGTAAGCAAGCCCAATTCCCGAGCATCTGTATTATTAAAGATGGCTTCTAATTTGGATTCATCGACAAATGGGTTATCAAATAATCCCAACTGAAATTTTTGTCTTAATAGTCTTTTTACAGAAATATCAATGCGCTCTTCTGTCAGTTTGCCGGTTTTCACCAGCTCCAGTACAAGGTCTGCGCGGTTTTCACCGCCAAATTGGTCACAACCCACTTCCAAAATTCGAGCTACGCGCTCCAATTCCGTCAGCTCCTCAACGCCCCATGCGCGGGCAGGCCACACATAATCTGGGCCAAAAGGAACATCGGTCACGAGTCCCCAATCGGTACAAACGACTCCGTCGTAATTATATTTGTTGCGAAGCAAATCAGTGATGATAGCTTTGTTATAAGACATTGCAACATCTTCATCCGTTTGGCCGACAGGCACGCCATAGTAAGGCATAATAGCCGCTGTATTGGCCTCGAAAGCCGCTTCAAACGGAATTAGGTGGTAATCAAAGTTATCGCCGGGATAAATTTGTCCTTCTTGAAATTCAAAATGAGGATCAAGTCCATTTTTTTGAGGGCCACCTCCTGGGAAATGCTTAGTCATACAAGCTACACCATTACTCAGGTCAGCAGTCTGCAAACCTTCGATATACGGTTTTACCATGCGGGCAGTCAGCTCGGCATCTTCGCTAAAATTTCCGCTAATGCGAGCCCAGCGAGGTTCTGTGGCTAAGTCAATCTGCGGGTGTAAAGATTCTCTAATACCGACCGCCAAGTACTCTGTTCGAATCACTTCTGCCATTTTTTTGACCAAGTCTGGATCGCCGATAGCTGCCAAACCAGTTGTTTCACAAAACTGCGTAAAACCATTGGTGGCCATTGCGATAACATTGGCACCAACGTGGTGGCGAGGATCAGAAGCTAAAGTTACTGGAATTCCAAGACGAGTAGACTCAGCATACATTTGCAAGTTGTTGTACCACTTAGCTAACATAGCTGGTTTATCAGGAATATTCCAGACATTAAAGTGGTTCAATTTGAGGCTATCAATATTCTTTTTGGCAGTTGGATAACGAGCCGCAGGCCCCATTGCGTTGGGATCTTTTTCGAGTGAACCATCTTTGTTAACACCAGTACCATTGATAAAAAGCATACCTGCTTTTTCCTCTATGGTCATTTGCGAAAGCAAATCTTCTACCCGCTCTGCAATAGGTGCTGTGGGATCTTCGTATTTATCTTTTTTTCCATTACCATTGAGGTCGCGGAAGGTTTCGCCTTCTGTTTCTACAATTTTTTTGGATTTTTGAAGAACTAGATCGGCTGGCATGACCGGTTCTTCTTTTTTTTCGGTGCAAGCACTCAAAGCGAGTAGACAAGCCGCGAATAAGACTATTTTAAGCTTCATAATAAGAGTTTAGGATAAAACAGTTAATCAAAAATCTTTCGATTGGAAGTCCTTCGAGAGATTTTTTACAATGTGTCAATACGACACAATAATACAAAAAATATAAATCTTATTGTAGATTTACGACTTCATTGAAACACAACTACATGCAAACGGATAATTTCATACCCTGTTTTTCGATCGATTGTGTCGTTTTTGGATTCCACAATAATGAGTTACGGGTATTGTTGCTCAAGCTCAAAAACCTGGACAAGTGGATGTTGCCGGGTGGTTTTGTGAGTTATGACAAGGATGTAGACGAGGAGGCAATCAAAGTACTTCGGGAACGTACTGGCTTGGATGATATTTTTTTACGGCAGTTTCATCTATTTGGAAAAAAAGACCGCATTAGCAAAAGCCACGCACAAGAGATGGTAGATAAAAAAGTGATCTCTGAAGACTTAAAAAAGTGGTTTGATCAGCGTTTTTTATCATTGGGTTATTATGCACTAGTTGAATATTCAAAAGTAAAAAAACCAGAGCCGGACCCCGTTTCTGAAGCTATCGAGTGGTGTCCGTTTTCTGAATTGCCAGATTTGGTGATTGACCATGTTGATATTGTACAAAAGGCGCATCAGCGCCTTAAAAAGGAACTCAATTTTCAACCCATTGGCCTTAATTTATTGCCCGATGAATTTACGATGTCGGAATTACAAGCTTTATACGAAACGATACTCAACAAACAACTAGACAGACGTAATTTCAGAAGAAAAATGCTGGCTTTTGACATACTTAAAAATACCGGCAAAAAGAGAACTGGGAACGCTCACAAATCGCCCATCTTGTACTCTTTTGATCAAGAGAAATACCAGCAACTTTTACAAGCGGATCATCTTTTTTAGGAAGGTAAGGATCAATTCCACTGTCGGCTGAAACCAAGGCTGTACATGCCAAAAACTATGAGGTGCATCATCAAAAGTATGTAACTCACTATAAGTCTGATGAGATTCTAAAATCGCTATCAGATCATCCCGACCTGCATGAAACCGTGAAAATCCACTATTAATAAACAAGATCGGTGGTGTATTCGCATCTGCATATTCTAACGGAGAAGCTTGTTTCCAACGATCATAATGTTGCTGATAATCACCTAGCCAAGCATTGGCAGACTTGCCACTCCATTCGGGTGCTGCTTCCGGATGAATGAAAGAAACAATGCCGTCTACATTAATGATTGCTTTCACTTTTACAGCTTGTTCTGCATCATTGGTGTCCTTTTCAAAAATGGGCTGTTGATGAGTTGTACCAAGCAAGGTAGCTAATTGAGCTCCAGCAGAACAACCTAAAAGAATTATTTGATTTTGGTCAATGCCATACTTTTGAGATTGACTCCTGAGCCAGCGAAGGGCTGCTTTCAAATCATAAACGGCAGACGGATATGGTGCTTCACCTCCTAAGCGATACTCTACCGTAGCACAGAGATAACCATTTAGCGAAAGCTGAGCCGCCAAGGGCAATAAATTTTCTTTAGCTCCGGCCATCCAACCGCCACCATGTATCAAGATAACAAGTGGAAGATCAGCGACATGTTCCTGCCTGGGTCGAAGCAGATCGAGATGTAGCTGTCTTCCATTTTCTAAGTCCAGATATACCAGGTTTTTATGAACTTCCACTTCTTCAGGGAGTGTCGTATCAATGACCTGTACAAACGGATATTTCTTTTTGATTTTGCGATAAGCAGAAGAAATCGAATAGGTAGTATCGCGTGGAAAGTATTGGCTTTGTGCCGACAACTCCGCCCCGATAATCACTATTAAGACCACCAACATCCACTGCTGCATTTCTATATATTTTTTAGCCAATTGCGTAGACGATTGAGCCAATTGTCTGCTGTAGTTTCATTGTAAAGGCCAAAACCATGTCCTCCACTCGGATAAAGGTGCATTTCCACGGGCACATCATGCTCTAAGCAAGCCAAATAATAAGCAATGCTATTCTGAACCGGCACTGAACGGTCGTCTGCGGCATGCACCAAAAAAGCAGGTGGAGACTGGGCGTTAACTTGTTTTTCGTTTGACCATTCCAGTATAGCAGCTTGATCTGGCTGTTCGCCAATCAAATGCTGACGTGAACCTTGATGCGTTATTTCATCCATAAAGCTAATCACCGGATATACCAAAACCACAAAGTCAGGACGCACGGAAGTTGTATCTAACTCATTTGAATCAGCCATTTTATCGAAATGCGTAGCTGCTGATGCCGCCAAATGACCACCGGCTGAAAACCCCATGATGCCTATTTTATCGGCCTCCACTCCGTATTCTACAGCATGCTTTCGCACAAATCGTATAGCTTGCTGCGCATCTTGCAAAGGCGCCAGTGAACGATCGACATTAGTAAGGTCTTGCGGAATGCGGTATTTAAGAACAAAGGCAGTAATGCTGTCAGTGAGCAATGCCCGCGCTACGCGCGTTCCTTCTTTATCAAAAGCCGTTTTTACGTATCCGCCTCCAGGGCAAATGACAACTGCCTTGCCATTAGCATGTTGGGGTTGAAAAATGGTCAAAGAAGGTATGGCAGTATCAAAAAAAGCACGATTATCAGGGCCTCTTTCGACCATTCTTTCTGGGTCAGCAACCTTTCGAGCATTAGGAACAGGCCCGTCATACAACGGAATTTCCTTTTGTGCAAAAAGAGGTGAACAACACCACAAAGCCAGCAGTAAAATCAGAAATGGTTTCATGCGGATAAAAATTTGGATACAGCTATGGGCATGCCCTCTTTTTCTATCATAATCAGGTAATTAGCAAGCAATTGGTGCAAACCTGATACCTCTGTCAGATCCTGTTTCCAGGCACTTTCCCATTTGAGTATGTTTTGAGCCAAGGCTTTCAGGCTATCTTCAGAGCTATCAGACTCTGCCCATGCATCTTTCATAAAGGCAATATGAGTCGGATCGTCCTTTAGCTCAATGGGTTGGCCATTGTGCTCGCCTTTGTAAAAGTGCAGCAAAGCTGCCATCGAAAACACAAGTGCTTTAGGCAACTGGCCTTTTTTCGCGTGATATGCGAGAATAGAAGGTAACACCCGTGTTTTGAATTTTGAAATTGAATTTAAGGAAATACTTATCAAGCGATGACGGATAAACGGATTGCGAAAACGATCCAAAACATCCTTCGCAAATTTGTCGACATCTACTTCCGGCAAATCTAAACTTGGGATAATTTCATCAAAGATACACTGCTCTACGAATGCGCCCATTTTTTCGTCTTCCAAGACTTCACGCACTGTTTCGATGCCGTACAAATACCCGACCGGAACCATACTGGTGTGTGCCCCATTCAAAATCCGTACCTTACTGACCCGATAAGGGGTCAAATCATTGGTATAAATGATATTGAGACCAATCTGGTCAAGGGGCAATGCGGCTTGTACTGCTGCTGGTGCTTCAATCGCCCATAAATGATAAGGTTCACCTTGTGTGATCATGCTATCTTCAAAACCAACTTGCTGATGTGCTTCGGCTAGTGCTTCTTTGGCTACGCCGGGAATAATGCGATCGACCAATGTATTGCAAAATGTATTGGCCTGCTCTATCCAGTTTTTAAAATCTTCTCCCAGTTCCCACAAATCGGCATATTGCAGGATAGTGCTTTTCAGTTGCACCCCATTGTCCATGATGAGTTCGGTCGGAATAAATACCAAGCCCGCCGATTCAGCTCCATTGAAGTGTAGAAAGCGATGGTATAACCAAGCACACAACTTGGCTGGAAATTCTTTTGGTGGGGCATCGGTTTTTCGATCATCCGCAGAAAAGCGGATACCAGATTCGGTCGTATTGGAGATGACATATTCCAGCGTGTCCCATTTCGCGGAAGCGAGAAAACCCTGCCAGTCTTTGTAAGGATGAATAATCTCACTCACACAGCTCACCAATCGACTTTCGTTTACCAGTTCACCATTTCGCAGACCTTTAGTCAATATATGAAATAAGCCTTCCTGATCACGCCACTGCTGATAATCACCTCTTTCTGTGGGCTTTACGACCAAAACACCAAGATCAGCTTGTTTTTTTTCGTTATACACATCAATCATCCAGTCGACAAATCCACGCAGAAAATTACCTCCACCAAACTGAAGAATTTTTGCAGGTAAAGCTGCCGGTACATTTGCCGTATTACGTGTCAATGGTTGCATTCAAGTTATATTTTACAAGGAAATTCCCCTTTTCCAAGGAATAAAATCATTTTGTCCTAATCGCTCGGCCTGTGTCTGCTGATCTCCACTTGCAATTTTGATCAACAATTCCAGCAACTCTTCTCCTTTCTCTTCGATGGTGTGCTCGCCTGTGATGACTGTCCCAGCATTTATGTCAATAATATCGGCCATGCGCTGAGCCAAAGCCGTGTTGCTCGACATTTTCAAGGTTGGTGCAATCGGATTACCCGTTGGAGTACCCAGCCCAGTTGTAAAAACAATCAAATTGGCCCCTGAGCCAGCCAGCCCAGTAGTACTCTCGACATCATTTCCAGGCGTACATAGCAGATGTAGCCCAGGCTTTTCGGCTTGCTCCGTATAGTCCAGCACACTTACCACCGGCGATGTCCCCCCTTTTTTAGCGGCACCAGCCGACTTCATCGCATCGGTAATCAAGCCATCTTTTATATTTCCGGGGGAAGGATTCATATCAAAACCAGAGCCAGCTTCTTCTGCCCGACGGGCATAGGTGCGCATCAACTCCGTAAATTTTCGCGCTTCTTCCTGTGTTGCACAGCGATTGATGAGCTCTTGCTCCACGCCATTCAACTCAGGAAACTCCGATAATATGGCTTTCCCGCCAAGGGCAACTAGCAAATCGGAAGTATAGCCCAGTGCCGGATTTGCAGAAATGCCCGAAAACCCATCGGAGCCACCGCACTCTAGTCCGAGGCTAAGAGCAGATAGTGGGGCCGGCTTTCGCCGAAATTCATTGGCCTTTGTCAGACCGACAAAGGTCTTTTTGACTGCTTCGGCTATAAATGCACGCTCTGAGCTACTTTTTTGCTGTTCCAGCACAAAAAGTGGCTTGTCAAAATCTTTGTTCAGGTCATTGATCGCTCTTTCGAGCAAAATATACTGTGCATTTTGGCATCCCAAACTCAAAATAGTTGCGCCAGCAACATTCGGATGGGTGATGTACCCCGCCAATAATCGGCAGAGGGTTTCGGAATCTTGTCGAATACCACCACAACCACCATCGTGCGTTAAAAACCGAATGCCATCAACATTCGGAAATAGTCGATTGCGTTGAATATCCGTTCCAGATTTAATGATTTCACTTTCGAGTATTTGGCTAGCCGATGCACCACCTTTATATTGTTGGATCAAGTAATCTACATCTACCGAAAAATCGCGATCTGTGGCATACCCCAACTTTTCTGACATAGCCTCTTGCATGATCTTGATATTTCTGTTTTCACAAAATACCAATGGAATGACTAGCCAGTAATTGCGGGTTCCTACTTTTCCGTCTGCCCGATGATAGCCCATAAAGCTACGATTGGCGAAGCGGGAAATATCAGGCGCATTCCAATCGGCTTGTTGTTCCTGAATAGAATAGGCATTAGAAGAGTGGACTACATTTTCGGTACTGATTCGACTTCCTTTCGGAATTGGGCGGGTGGCTTTACCAACCGTAACACCGTACATTATGATAGTTTCGCCTTCCGCAAAATCACGCTCCGCAAATTTGTGTTTGATCGGAATATTTTCCAGCAATTGAATGCTTGCCTCTTGAAAAATAACCTCCTCCCCTGCTTCGAAGTCTTTCAAAGCAACAATGATATTATCAGAAGGATGAACTTTTAATACAATGTTCTTCATTTACTTTTCCTTTACAAGCCAAATAATGATGGCAGCCACAAACTCAAAGCCGGCACATAAGTCACAATCATCAAGGAGATCAACATAGCGATGAAAAGTGGCAACAATGGCCGCACTACTTTTTGTATCGTCGTACCTGCTACACCAACCCCAACAAATAATACAGAACCCACTGGTGGCGTACACAAACCAATACAAAGATTCAACACCATAATGATACCGAAGTGCGTTGGGTCCATCCCCAAATTAGTAACCACCGGCAGAAAAATTGGTGTAAAAATCAACACTGCTGGTGTCATATCCATGAATATGCCAACAAACAACAACAACAGATTGATAATAAACAAAATCACATACTTATTATCACTGATCGAAAGCATAAAATCGGTAATATTCTGAGGAATATTCTCGTAAGCCATGATCCAGGACATGCTCATCGAAGTACCAATCAGCAACATTACAATGGCAGTTGTCGCTACAGAGCTTAAAAATATTTTTGGCAATCCTTTAATCGTCACTTCTTTATACAAAAAGGACAACACCAAACAATACAAGACCGCTACTGCAGATGCTTCTGTGGCCGTAAATATACCAGCAACAATGCCGCCAATAACCACAAATAACAATAACAAACTCGGAAATGCATCCAGAAAAGTTCGAAAGACTTTACTCAACTCAGTGCGTTCTCCGGCTGGAAAATTGCGGTACTTTGACCAAATTGCAGCCGTCCCCATCAATAACAAACCCGTCAGAATACCCGGTAAATAGCCCGCCAAAAATAAAGATGCAATAGACACTCCCCCACTAGCCAAGGAATACACAATCAGGATATTACTTGGTGGAATTACCAAGCCTGTAGTGCTCGAAGTGACATTCACTGCCACTGAAAATTCTTTGGAATACCCTTCTTTTTCCATTTCACCGCCCAACATACTCCCCAGAGCCGATACCGCAGCCACTGCAGAGCCCGAAATAGCACCAAAGAGCATAGCGGCAATGATGTTCACATGTGCCAAACCTCCCGGCAGGGAGCCGACTAAGGCTTTGGCGAAAGCCACTAACCGCCGAGCAATACCGCCTCGATTCATGATCTGACCAGCCAATACAAAAAACGGAATGGCCAGGAGGGAAAAACTATCGAGACCAGTTGCCATTCGTTGTGCCACTGTTGTAAATGCAGATAAAGTCGGAATGCTCACCAACATGGTACATACGCTGCTTAGACCAATACTCCAGGCAATAGGTACACCGATGGCTATCAAAATCAAAAATGTCAAAACGAGTATTAAAACTTCCATGGTTTTCTTGTTTTTCGCCTAAGCGGCTGTCTCTAAATCAGAACTCAACAGTCCATTTACCTTGTAATAAATGATCAACAAACCGCTCACTGGCACTATGCTATACACCATCCAGATCGGAATTCTTAAAGCGGGTGAAAGTTGCCCTAGCACCTGAGTGACGTACATCAATCGGCTTCCGCCAATCACCATCACTGCCAGTACGAATGCAATTATGAGCATAGCAATGACCACTTTCAGCCTCTTTTGAGCCGACTCCGGCAGTTTTGGCATCAACAGATCAATGGCCAAATGCATATTTTGCCCCGAGGCATAAGCGGCCCCCAGGGTACCAATCCAGATCAGCAAAAAACGAGCTAATTCTTCTGACCAACTAGCCTGATGACCAATGGCATAACGCGTGATCACGCCCCAGAGAACGTCAAGCGTCATGAGCATCATCAGTACCACAAGTATATAACCGATGTAAGTATCTATTTTCTTTTTCATACGTTCTGCTTTTGAATGGGTAGGTAGGATTACTCAATGTCCTGAATCGCCTGAATCAATTCATATTTTTCACCTTGATCTTTATAGGCTTCGAACAACTCCTGTGTTTTTTGAGCAAACAAAGACTTATCAGGTCGAATAATTTGTACCCCGGCTTCCTCCACCGCTTCCAGTGCTTCTTGCTCCGCTTTTTGCCACAGCTTTCGCTGAAAATCTTTTGCTTCATCGGCTGCTTCTTGTAGCCATTGTTGTTCTTGTTTGCTGAGGTTATTCCAGGCAATAGTGCCGATGACCAATATGTCGGGCACAGCTGTATGCTCATTGAGGGTATAATATTTGCAAACTTCATAGTGGCGCGATGTATAAAAGCTAGGTGGGTTATTTTCTGCGCCATCCACCACGCCCTGTTGCAAGGCGGTATACAATTCACCCCAAGAAATAGGCGTGGGAGCACCGCCCATAGAGCGCACCAAATTCATAGCGGTAACACTTTCCTGCACTCTGATCTTTTTGCCCTCCAAGTCTGCAGGTTTTTGTACTGGATCTTTCGTGTAAAATGATCGTTGTCCGGCATCGAAATAAGTCAGACCTCTCAACCAGTATTTTTCTCCTTGAAGGAGTAATTTTTTTCCGACTTCACTATCCAGTACTTTGTAATTATGTTCTCTGCTTTTGAAGATATAAGGCAAACTAAACACCTGAATATTGGGCGCAAAATTTTCCATAACGGCAGCTGAAACCTTAGTCATAGCCAAGCTCCCGATCTGCAATAGTTCAAGGCATTGGCGTTCCGTACCTAACTGCTGGCTCGGATAAATTTCCATCAACAGTTTCCCGCCTGACTTTTCGGCCAAGCGTTCGGCCATAAACTCCATGCCCTTGTGTACAGGGTGTTGGGAATCGAGTCCGTGTGCCAGTTTGAGTGATTTAGTCTGATTGATTTGGCTACAGCCAAATAAGACCAAAATGCTCCAGATTACAATGGTGAATGTTACCAACCTCATATCTTCTCTTTTTTCTATCTCAGCTCATGAATAAGTTCAAGCGTATCTTTAATTCGCTTTTCCAGGGTATCAAAGTCATTATTTTTCAGAATGTCTTTCGAAATCATTTTAGAGCCCATACCGACACAGCTCACTCCTGCATCAAACCAGGCTTTCAGATTGTCTCTCGTAGGTGATACACCACCGGTAGGCATTACATTCGTCCAGGGTTGTGGTCCACGAATAGCTTTTACAAAACCAGGCCCATAAATTCCTCCGGGAAATAGTTTAACAATTTCACAACCTAATTCTTCTGCTTTACAAATCTCGGTCAATGACCCACAACCCGGCGACCACAATACTTTTCGGCGATTACATACCACCGCGATATCTTCGCGCAGAACTGGAGTGACCACAAAATTGGCACCCAATTGCATGTAATGACTAGCGGTTCCGGCATCGGTTACAGAGCCTACCCCCATGATCATTTCCGGTAATTCGGTTTCACAAAACTTGTTTAAGGCACCAAAAACCTCATGGGCAAAGTCACCCCGATTGGTAAATTCCAGTAGTCTGGCACCACCTTTATAGCAGGCAGTGAGCACTTTTTTACCCAGTTCTATATCCGGGTGATAAAAGAGCGGCACCATGCCTTGCTCCGTCATTTTCTGAGCAACCTGTATTCTTGTAAATCGAGCCATGAAATGAAAATTTAAAGTGTGGCATGGTGGTATTGCTACCACCACACCAACGCCCTAACCAAATATGATTTGCAATTGTATGATAAAACTAAAGTCTTCAATTATCGAGCAACCCGACCACTGGCATCACCAGCCATCAGCGTCTCTACTTCCTTAATGGTGGCCAAATTGGCATCGCCGTAAATAGTATGCTTCAGACAAGATGCCGCCACTGCAAAATTCAATGCTTTCTGATCGTCATTCGGATAAGTGATCAGACCATAAATCAGTCCACCCATAAAGCTGTCACCACCACCTACGCGGTCAACGATATGGGTTATTTCGTAAGTAGGTGCTTCATACAATGTTTCACCATCATATAGTACACCTGACCAAGTATTGTGCGAAGCACTGATGCTTCCTCTCAGGGTCGTGATGACTTTTTTAGCACGCGGAAACATTTCTTTTAACTGCTTCAATACCGACAAATATGCTTTCGCATCTACCGAGTGTCCTTGCGTTACATCAACACCTTCCGGGTGCAACCCAAAATGCTTTTCAGCATCTTCCTCATTCCCCAAAATCACATCACATCCTTCTACCAAAGCTGGCATAACTTCATTGGGTTCTTTGCCATACTTCCATAGTTTTTTCCGGTAATTCAGATCAGTCGATACGGTTACGCCCATTTTATTAGCTGCTTGAATAGCTTCCAAACAAGCATCGGCTGCACCTTGTGACAAAGCCGGCGTAATCCCCGTCCAGTGAAACCATTGTGCATCCTGAAATACTTCTTCCCAGTCAACCATACCGGCTTCGATCGTAGACATACCGCTATGGGCTCTATCGTATACGACCTTACTACCACGACTTACTGCTCCAATTTCCAGAAAATATATTCCCAAACGCTCGCCACCACGCACGACATACTTAGTGCCTACATTGCGCTTGCGCATTTCCATAAGGGCACACTCCCCCAAGTCATTTTCCGGCAAACGGGTAACAAATTCTGTTGGCAAGCCATAATTAGCTAGCGAAACGGCTACATTACTTTCCCCGCCGCCATAGATGACATCAAATTCGCTGGCCTGGCTAAAGCGCTTAAAACCCGGTGGGGTCAGGCGAAGCATTATTTCACCGAAGGTGACTATCTTTTTCATAAAGCTTTTAGTTATTTAGTGTATACTGTAAAACTTCAGCATCTAGAAATCAAAGTAGTTTTTGGCATTTTGATAGCAGACATCTTTTACGATGCCGCCCAGCCAAGCTGTATCATTAGGCAATTCTCCATTGTGGACATCCTTCCCAATCAGATTACAAAGTATACGTCGGAAATATTCATGGCGCGGAAAACTCAAAAAGCTCCGACTATCGGTCAACATTCCGATAAAACAGCTCAATAAGCCCATATTGGAAAGTGCGTTGAGTTGTTTTTCCATTCCATCTTTCTGATCCAGGAACCACCAAGCAGAACCAAATTGCATTTTTCCTCGAATCGAACCATCATTAAAATTCCCGATCATAGTTGCCATCACTTCATTATCACGAGGGTTCAGGTTGTACAAAATCGTTTTGGCTAACTTGTCTTCCGTATCCAGTCGATCCAAAAACTTCGATAAAGCGGCTGCTTGCTCCCAATCACCGATGCTATCAAAGCCTGTATCTGGTCCAAGCTGACGCATCATTCGTGCGCTGTTGTTGCGCAAAGCACCTAGGTGAAACTGTTGCACCCAGCCTTTTTCGCTATACCAGCACCCCAGATAATACAGCATGGCAGACATAAACTGCTCTGCTTCAAACTTAGTGATCGGATCACCCGCCAGACGCTTTTTGAAAATCACGTTGACTTCCCTTTCGGTAAATGCAGCCGCGTATACTTGCTCCAGGCCGTGGTCTGCCAGTCGGCACCCATTGTCATGGAAATAATCCATACGAGCCTTTAATGCATCCAACAAATCATCAAAGCTTTCAATAGATTCATTGGTAACCGCTGAAAGCGACTTGATATAAGCTGGAAACTTTTCACTTTCAATCAGTATGGCTTTATCGGGACGGAAAGCAGGTAGCATTTTGATGTCCATACCTTCTGCTTTTACTGCCTGATGCCATTTCAAATCATCAACCGGATCATCTGTTGTACAGACTGTTTCTACATTCATCTTGCGTAGCAAGTTCCGAGTGCTATACTCATCTGTTTGCAGCATAGCATTAGCCTGTGCATATACCTCTGCTCCTGTTTTTTCATTGAGAAGCCCCGTCATACCGAAATACCTTTTTAATTCTAGGTGAGTCCAGTGAAATAAGGGGTTTCTTGCAGTAAAAGGTACTGTTTCTGCCCATTTTTGGAACTTGTCTGCATCATTGGCATCTCCGGTAATATACTTTTCAGAGACTCCCAGTGTGCGCATAGCCCGCCACTTATAGTGATCGCCTCTCAGCCAGACATCCGTCAGGTTCTCAAATTTAGCATCCGCTGCAATCTGGTCAGGAGGCAAGTGATTGTGGTAATCTATAATGGGTTGAGGTGCAGCATATTCGTGGTATAGAATTTCTGCGGTTTTATTTTCCAGAAGAAAATTATCGTCCAAAAATGGTTTAATCGTATTACTCACCTTGTTATTTTTCTTTGTTTGCAAATCAAAACTTCTGTTTTGCATGTCTGCAAATGCCCATTAGGATTTTAGCAACTGCGCTAAAGGCACAGCTTGTCGCCTTAGTTCCTTTGCCACCATCCCGGCATAAGTACGTGCCCCATACAGTGACAAGTGGGTATCATCTTGCTTCCCTTTCGGGAAACGTTCATAAGCATTTGGCGAAAGCCAGAGATACACGTCCTTAGATTTCTCCGGCCCTAGCTGCATGATATAATCCTCCGTTATCAATTGCAGATCGATAAAAGGCACTTCCAAGCGTTCTGCTACTTGTCTTGCGACAAATGGATAAGCACCATGTGTATCTACCAGTGTGCCATGTTCATTAAATTTTCGACGTACAATCGAGCTCAGCACAATCGGATAAGCCCCTTTTGCAAGTGTTTCCTCGACAAACTTTTCCAAGTTGCGGCGATAGCCGGTCCAAGGATTCGTATATCGATTAGGATCTTTTTCTTTTTGGTCATTATGCCCAAACTGAATAAAAACATAGTCTCCCGATTGCAATTGAGACAATACCTTATCCCATAGGCCTTCTGCCAGAAAACTCTTGGTACTACGACCATTCACTGCATGATTGTGAACGACTACGTCTGAGCTAAAATAACTGGGTAATAATTGGCCCCAACCTCTTTCTGGGTTTTCCTCCGGAGTTCCTTCTTTGTCAGACATGGTCGAATCACCAATCAAAAAAACATGGACGGCTGCTTGTTGTCCAAAGCTAAACTCAGCACTTAGCAGCATCAGAAGAATCCAGAAAAGACAAGCTAGCGCAGCACGCGTTTTCATCGAAAAAAATCTGCGCATTACCATTCGTTTTCGTAGCCCGGCTTGTTGTAAATCTCTGACCAATCGCGGTGGCCTTCGGTATAACTTGCCAAACACCAGGTAAACATAAAGTCAACAGCAGGTGGTGCAATGGTATCGTGATAAGTTGGCGTCACATTGATGGCTGTTTCATCAAAAATATGTGCATATACATTTACCTTTTCTTCTGGTAAAGCACAGTTTTGCAGCACATAAGGCACATCACCCTCGATATCCGTTTCACAGCGGAAGTGATAAATTTCTTCTTTAGCCTTATCACCAAGCCCATGTGGACCATCAGGCCCGTGAAAATGGGGCGGATAACTACCCACACCTCCTCGCTCAGCAATAAAAGTATCACCAAAAAGCAAACGATTGGCCTGAACATTTTGGTCAACCAGTTTAAAGACGGTACGTCTTGACATTGGACGACGAGAACCTAGGGTAGCAGCTAGCTCCGTACCTTCAATATCGGTATGGCGAACCAACTGTACCGGATAGCTGGTATGACAATCAACGGCTTTAAATTCGCTCACATCACAAAAATCAGAAGTAGCAATATGTACATTGCTATTGATACCAATGTAAAGCACATCACCTTTGCCCAGGGTATGGGTTTCATCATTTACCGAAAGGGTAGCCGTACCACGGTTGACGTAATACACGGCTTCCTCCTCGCCCAAGCTGCGCTCAGCTTTCGCCGCATCTTTCAATACGATTCTGGTCAGTCGCAAATACTTGAAAGTCGAGTTGTCGGCTGTGATAATTTCCTGTACCCCGGATGAAGGCGTTGCATCAAAAGCTTCGACTTTTCGAACTTCATGTTTTACAGGCACCATTACCTGCAAGTCATGTCGGCGTTCGGAAGCTGATTTGGGATTATCTACCTTTAGGGGACCTATTGTTTTCGGGTTTACCATTTTCTAATATTTTTTTGTTGTAAAAGCAGATCAACATGATGATCCGCCGATTACGATTTTTCTATTTTATGGATTAGCGGGCCATCCAGCCGCCATCTACATTAATTATTGTTCCGTTGAGATAATTACTGGCTGCAGAAGCGAGAAAAACCACGGCACCACCCAGATCGGAAGGTTCGCCCCAGCGGCCTGCCGGAATTCGTTTAGTAATGGCTTCATTCCTAACCGGATCATCCTGTAGTTTTTGAGTGTTATCGGTTTTGAAATAGCCCGGAGCAATCGCATTGATTTGGAGGTTATGACCAGCCCATTCGTTTGCCAAAGCTTTAGTCAAACCAGCAATGGCATGCTTGCTCGCTGTATATGCAGGAACTGTAATTCCGCCAGAATAAGAAAGCATAGAAGCAATATTGATGATTTTACCACCTCCTTTTTCAATCATTTTGGCTCCGACCAATTGAGAAAGGTAAAAAGCAGCAGACAGATTGACTTCGAGCACACGGTCCCACTCATCGAGCGGAAACTCAACTGCTGGGAAGCGCGCAATGGTACCGCCATTATTTACCAAAATATCAATTGTACCATATTGGTCGATAGCCGCGTCAAACATCTCTTTGACTGCTTGGCGATTACTCAAATCAGCGAAAAGGCCAGCCGCGCGGCCGCCAGCCGCTTCTATTTGTTGAATGGTTTGCTTGGTTCCACCTTCAGAAGAACTACAACAGATGACAAAAGCACCGGCATTTGCCAAAGCGATAGCCATAGCTTGGCCAAGTCCTCTGCTGGCCCCTGTAATCATGGCCGTTTTATTTGCTAAAGAAAATTGATCTAACATGCTTCTTTTTAATTGTTGAAATTCCGTTGACCTAAAGATGAGGCTAAGGCTGAAGCATGAAGGCGCAATTTTCAACATTCATAGCGCAAAAATTCACAAAGGGCATTTTCCCTTTAAAAAATCCGAATTTTGTTCTCCTTCTAGGCATCGAATCAAACTTTTATCCGTTTTTTTGACTAAAAACTCCAATTATTCATAAATTAAGAAATAATTGTGATATTTACACTTTTACCAATCCGTATGATGAATTGCCAAACACCCCTGAAGAGATATAGCTTGTGGATGATTGTAGCCTTGTGTGTGTTTTGCACCCTGAGTGCAACGGCATCACGTCCGTATCAGCCTAAAATTGTCAATCCCCTTTCCGAATCTTGGCGTTGGAAACATTTTCCTGAACTGGAAGGAAAAGGTATTCGCTGTATCGTCGAGTCAGATGATCAAAAAGTTTGGGTGGGTAGTAATGAAGGCGTTCTGGAATATAATGGATATGAGTGGAAAACCCATAAGACTGAAGACGGGCTCCACGCCGCACCAGTAGAACAGCTCTTGGTAGCTGAGGATGGTTCGATTTACGCGACAGCGTCCAATGGTATTTTCAGATATCACAACAACAACTGGGAACACTTTTTTAAAGTACCCAATGATCGCAATTTTATTTTCCATAATATTGAGCAACTAAAGGACAATAGTATCCTAGCTTGTGCAGATTGGGGCTTTATCCAGTTTCTTACAAATGGTGAGATTCGATTCTTTACGTCCTCCATTAAAAAAGACCAACTAGAAGATGATTTTGCTCAAATCAAATGGATTACACTCCCCCAAAATAGTCTTTCTGAACTAGGCGATCTGCACAATGCATCTGACGTGCTGGAAACAGAAGGTGATGAAGTCTGGTTTGCCCTCACCCCTCAAATAGAAGTTGGTAAGTTAATTCGGTTTAATTGGAACGATATAGCGGACGGACAACTCGATAATTTTGAAGTTTTCGAAAGTCATAAAGGTTTTGATTTAGGTGAAGACCAAAAACTATTGCACGCTAAAGATGGCCGCATCTGGGTCATTAATTCCTCTTCTAATAAGGGTATTCATATCTTCGACAATGAACGCTGGGAATCCATCCACATCAATCACCAATTTGGTGGAGATGAATACATGGCCGATATCGTTCAATCAGAAAATGGTACCATCTGGTTGAGTTCGATGGCGAAGTTGTATGCTTATAACAATGGCGAATGGGGGCTTTATAAGGCACCTTCCTACCCCGTTCCGGCCAACCGCATTATACTGCAAAAAAGTAAAAGTGATCAGCTGTGGGTAACGGGTTACAAATCAAAGGTTCTTTTGCTGGATTTATCGCCAGATCAATGGTTGACCTATGAAGACTTAAGTTTTCAGTGCGAAACTGCTCCGGATGAACAATGGTTTGTGGAGCGTAATAATCGTATTGTATTCAAGAAAGGCAAAAAATGGACCTCTTATGGTGCAGAAGACGGCTTGATTGACGCGCCTGTACGAGTCATACACACATCGAAAGACCAGATCTGGATAGCTGGTTCGCATCAGGGGAAAGCAGCAACGGCTGTACTGCGCAATGGTCGCTGGGAAAAACAAATTTACCCAAAACTTTCCTGGGGAATTGACTACCGTGCTATACTCGAAGCCAAAGATGGTTCTTTGTGGTTTGGTGCAGCGGTCGATGCCGAATTGGAAGATGGGTACTTGAGTGGTGTAATCCACCTAAAAGATCCGACAGCCAAAAAACTGGAATGGGTGCATCACCCTTCTGAAGTTAATGGCCTTGACCAGGGAAGTTGTTATGGTATTGGGCAGTCTGAAGACGGCCGAATCTGGATTGGAGGAATGAAATTGATGTTTTACGATGGGAATAAATGGAGCACATTGGCAGATGAGCGACTTCAACAATACGTCAATTATGTTTATAGTACGGATAATCTTTTATTGGTTGGCTCGCGCTACTATGGCTTGTTTGTGTATGATGGCCAAACCTGGACCAACTACACCACCTCCTCTGGTTTATCAGATAATACCATAATTAGTATTGATGTGCTGCCAGATTCGACGATCATGGTGGCTACAGAAAATAGCATTTGCAAGTTTGATGGAAATTCCTGGACTCAGGATATTTTTCCCGAAAAATTCAATATGGATTTTGAGGGTGGAACGATTTATCATACTGCTCAACATATTTGGATCAATCATGTGCCCAGAAGCTGGAAACGAAGAGTTTATCAAAATTTTGCGGATCAGGAACTTGAATTTTTCACTACTCGCTATCGTCCAAGTGTAAAGCCACCCGAAACAACTCCCGGTTTCTTTCTGGATCGAGTTTCAGCTGATGGTAATTGTATTATTTCATGGGAAGGAACAGATTATTTTTCGAAGACATCGACTCAAAACCTGATGTATTCCTATCGAATGGATGGTGGCAATTGGTCAGATTTCAAGAAAGAGCAACAACACACCTTTACAAGTCTAGCCAGTGGTGATCATTTGCTGGAAATCAGGGCTCGAGACCTCGACTTTAATGTCGATCCTACTCCCACACTAATTCAGTTTAAGGTATTACCGCCTATTTGGAAACAAGCTTGGTTTATCATACTGATTGCTGCATTTTTGATCATTTTTGGCATTTATGAATATCGCGTATTATCCAAAAAAGCGAAACTGGAAGTACTAAACAATTCACTGAGCGAAGCGAATGTTCAACTAAAGGAAAGAGGGCGAAAAATTGAGACCCAGAATTACGAAATTTTGCAACAGCAAAAACAAATCTTAGAACAAGCCAAGATTCTGGAATCCAAAAACTTGGATTTGGAAACCCGCAACCAAGAGGTGCAAGAACAAAAAGATAAATTAGAAGAAATGGTGGTGCAGATTGAAAACCTTTCCAAAGCCAAACTCGGCTTTTTCACCAATATTTCTCACGAACTTCGCACTCCGCTTACGCTAATTCTCGGGCCTATTGCACAACTCAACAAAGAAAGCCTGCCAATTGCACAACGTAAGCAGTATTATGAAATCATTCAGCGCAATGCTTCAAGACTATTAAAGCTAATCAATCAATTGCTGGAAATGCGCAGAATAGAGCACAATGCGCTCGAATTGAAGTTGCAAAAAATCAACCTAGCCAGCTATCTTTCCGAAATTATGAGCTTATTTAATGGCTTGGCCTTGCGGCGAAATATACACCTCGAATTTATTGATTACAGCAATAATATCCCGGCCAGCATCGACTCGGACAAGGTGGAAAAGATCATCGTCAACCTTTTATCGAATGCGTTCAAATACACAGAAGAAGGCGGAAGTATTTCTATTGAAATGAACACGGTGGATGCTATTGAACACGAACTAGACCCTTTTTATAAAAAATATTTCGAAATTATAGTCGAAGACACGGGTTGTGGTATTAATCAGGAGCAAATTGACTTTATTTTTGACAAATATTTCACTTCCAAATCTGAACTGACGGATACGGCCAACACGGGTATTGGTTTATCGTATATCAAAGACCTGATCTATTTAATGCAAGGCGAAGTTTTTGTGGAGAGCGAGGCTGGAAAAGGCACCCGATTTACAGTTTACTTACCATGCATTTGTGAAAAAGAAGCTGCTCAAGGCAGTACCGTTGAAAAGCCAAGTCTAAAAATTGCCAAGCAGGAAGCATCTTTGTTGTTGGATAGTTTGCAGCAGGAGCAACTATCATCCACGGAGAGCAAGGGGAACCGGCCTAAAGTATTATTGGTAGAGGACAATCCAGATATGCTCCATTTCCTCGAAAACATTCTTCAGGAAAAATATCGGGTTATCAAAGCTACAAATGGTAAAGAAGGTCTTAAAAAAGCAAGAGGCCAATCTTTTGACCTGATCGTTAGTGATGTAATGATGCCAGAAATGGATGGAATTTCTTTTTGTGAAAAAATCAAAAAAGATTTTGCAACTAGCCACATACCAGTCATCTTGATTACAGCTAAAGTTCTGGAAGAAAGCAAGTTGTCAGGATACCTCAAAGGAGCTGATGACTACATTACGAAGCCATTCAACCCGGAATTGCTATTGATTCGAATCGAGAACCTGCTCCAACAAAGAGACCAATTGAGGGCCGTGTTTAATAAAGAATTTATGTTGGCGCCCAAAACAGAAGTTCTCGAATCTCCTGACGAAATATTCCTCAACAAATTGGTAGAATTAATCAATGAAAACCTGAGTGAAACGGAGTTTAATGTAGAGACGATGTGCAAATCGATGCACCTCAGTCACATGCACTTTATCAGAAAAGTAAAGCAGCTTACGGGCAAAAAACCGATTGACTTGCTCAAGTCTTTCCGCATGAAAAAAGCCCGTGATTTGCTGGCGCAAAATAAGTTGACGATAGCAGAAGTGGCTTACAAGGTAGGTTTTGACTTGCCTAATTCGTTTAGTCGGGCTTTCAAAAAAGAATTTAAGCAAACCCCTACTGAATTTGTAAACAGCCTGAAAACACAGGAAGCTGGCTAATCTTACCGATCGTGAAAGCCTTTGCCTTCCAGTATTTTGGGGATGTATTTTTCTACCCGAGCGGCTCTGGTTTTGGACTGTTTGGCTTGTGAAAAGTAGATCAAATACCCTCTTTTCCGACCGGGTGTAAGTGCCTCATAAGCAGCTTTTAGCGCTGGTAATTCCTCCAACTTTCGTTGAAATTCTTCTGGAATTGCTTCCTTTACAGTTGGGCCTTTTTCTACTTTCAAGCCTGCCTTTTCAATGGCAATGGCTTCCGCCAAATACTTTTTCAGTATCGCTTCCAGGTTCCAAACCTGATCTGCACTCGTAAAGCGAATGATGCGAGCCACATGCGAATTTTCACCCGCCTTGATAAGTACACCATCCGGATCTTTCATCAATGAGCCTTTTAAAAAGCTGATGGTACAATCGTTTTTAAAAGCACCAATTAATACCACATTGGCTCCATCATGCGTGTAGCAAGGCACGCCCCACTTGCGCTCTTCCTGCAGTCCACTCGTTAGTACAATTTGCCGTAAGGCGATCAGTACTTCTTGCCAGTCATGCACTTTGCATTCCGGCGTACCGCCCAAAGGACAGCGGCCACAACCTTCTAAAAGAAAATGATCGACTTGAGGGTTTTTCATAAGTATCGATTGATGATTCTATACAGAGTACTAAGTTATGCCGTTTTCAAGTACTTCTTCTACATTTTGAATGACATCATAATTGGTAGCAATGGGCCCAAAATCTTTATCCGTAATTTCTCGGTATTTTCTAGAAAAAGTTGATCGCCATTCTATGTAAAAATGATTCTATTCCAGAACCTTCCTCCCCATAATATATGCTACCGCGGCAATGCTCCTGTGTCGCACTGCGGGTAGCTCCTCATTATGGGCCGGGGTCAGGAATATCATTTATATAGAACAGCTAAGTCCATAATCTGACTAAATGATAATCCATAATACATTTTATTCTCAGTTAAGCTGAACTGATTATCAAACGTGGCTATAATGAGTAATCCATTATTAGCATAATTGGATTCGAAGTCATCTAAACTAATATTACAATCATTGACTGTTTTCAACCCATCTAATTCCGGATTATTAATATGTATCAAGCAAGATTTATCATTATGGAATATGAAAGATTGGACAGAAAAGTTGGATTCTCCTTCTATATAATGGTGTAGAAAAATAAACTTCTCTGTTCTTTGAGTATTAAGTTTACAAAATGATTGCTCTATCTTCTCTATATCAATTCTTTCGATTTCTTTTCTAACATACTGGATAATCATGCCTTGTTCTTTACCCTCATCGACAGAAAAAGCATCGTTAAATTGCTCAAGACACTGACTTTTCCACTCATTAAAATTAGGCTTTAAATCACAATTTGATAAGTTCGCTTTACTTGTATTACACCCGAAGGAAAATACTAGACAAATACTAAATATAATCGCTTTCATTTTTGATGATTTTAATTTGATCTCTTTTTGATTCCCATTTGATCTCTTATTACATTTTCATCCCTTCTCACATTTACCTCTTCCTGAGATAGAGTCCTTTTTCCTTCAGGATCATCTGGATCAATTTTATTAGTTGCAACGCCCCTTTTATTATCACCCTCTGCATTGTTCCTAGCATGTAAAAGTTCATGTGCAAGTCCAACCACTCCAGGGCGACCTTTAGTACCATCTTCATTAGTAATAGAATTTCCTTTTGAAGTTGGATCAAAAAGAACCCTAGAATCTGTTCCAGTCCCATTTTCAGAATCCGCCTTCGCTTTTTTACTACTAACTTCACCACTTTCATCTACAGGGTCAGTTCCATTTAGTGCAGAAAGCTCAATTGTCACCTCTTTTTTACTTGAAATCAAATCGTTAACTAGAGCAGTTCCAGCATCTAAATCCTTAGAACTATTAACTGCATTCCTTTTAGTAACAAACACTTCACCCGTCTCAGGAACGTAATCTAATCTATCATTGGTAAGTGCCTGCAGATTGCTTAGCAATCTTTGCTTTTGCTTAGTTGTCCCCTTTAGAATAATATCGTCCGCAGCCATTCCATCTGGATCAACGAATCGAATCGGATTATTATACGTGTAAGAAAATGCAGACCAATTTGCAAACTTATCTGCCAGTGGATCAATCTGCCCCCATCTACCTATTGCAGGATCATAGTATCGTGCTCCGTAATCTATCCAATCAAGATTCAGATCAGTATTAAGCTCTTTCCCATTATACTGATACTTATTCTCTGGACTAATAGTGGCATACCAATCCCCCGTTTGATTCAAGCCGAAAGGGCAGTAATGATTTTCTTGCACAATTTCAATATTATCTTCCGGAGTATTTGGATCATCCTTAAATTCAAGGATTCCATTATTATTGAAATCAGAAAAAGCTAATCTTGTATTTCCAAGATGATCTTAGCGCCAGTATTCTGCCCGATAACTTTCAACTGTGGTTCCGGACTGATCAAAGACAGCATATTATGCTTATACCAAATCAGTGTAACTTGGGGAGTAAAGAGCTTGCAGCTTTACCTGCCGAATAGGTAGACATAATGCAAGCCCTTTTTTTCGCACTATTCTTGTAATAAAAATTCAACTTCTCAGAACTTCCTCCCCATAATTTTATCCGCCTTCGGCCTGAACTTCTCTGCCTTAGGCTGACTGCGGGTAGCTTCTCATTAGGGGGAAGGTTAATTAATGCATCGTTTCCCTGTAAAATAAGACAGCTTTGGATTGTTTTTATTTACCCACACTTTGTACGGACCAGGCCTATTAATAGAATTAACCCTAATCCTATGATATCTGACTAGTTGAGTATCGTTATAATTGTACTCGAACCTAATTAGCCCACCACTATTGTTACCAATTTTTTCGAAATTATCAACGCAAATACTCGTAAAATTCAGTGTGTCGTACATCGGGGTTGTGAAATCGACGACTCTTTTGCTGGGTTGATTAGGGTCATAGTAAACAGCATATTTTTCACCACTAAAAATCCCTCTTGGCATACTTCTTGTACTGTATTTATAGCTCTTGCCATTTACAATGTATGTAATATCCACCCCTTTATAACGAACTTGAACCGTTCCTGATGTAATTGATCCTTCCTTAGTTAAATAAGTCCATTTTTCCTGTTTAGTTTTCATATTATAAATGAATATGCTAACAACAAGTGCTATAAAGCCAATAAGTCCGAGTAATTCTTTCATTATTTTTGTTTTTATTCTTGAACTCGTGCATTAGCCTAATCAATGACGGGATGTTTTGTAGTATCTATGAAAACACTGATAGATTGATTTGCGACTTCTGCATTACCACGCAAAGTCGCTTCTATTGAAGCTTTGGTGGTGACAGCTGCTGCTTGATTTGTACTATCCGTGATTGCGCAATATCATAATTGTCTAAGTATAATAAATCCTTTCCAGTTGCAGCATTGCTAACCATCTGAGATACTAATTCTACTCCACTGCCAATTAAAGCTCCTAATAAAGACAGCATATTATGCTTATACCAAATCAGTATAACTTGGGGAGTAAAGAGCTTGCAGCTTTACCTGCCGGTTGGTAGTATGCGTAGTGTGACGGTTTAGGGAGCATTGTCGCATATACATTGTTCTGCGTTTATATTTTATTTTAGAACTGCTTTTCAAAAGTCTGTCCATTAAATTTATAGATGTTTCCGTTTTCCATTCCAAACCACAATTCGTCTTTATCATCTTCAAAAATGGATAGAGCAGTGTCATTTGTAAGTCCATCTTTCTTTGTATAATTAG
>JALEHC010000243.1 GCA_022763215.1 Saprospiraceae bacterium | reverse complement strand
TATTTGTAAAAAATCATCTCTACCACTTCATCTCTTTTGCTGCGGCTGATAGGAATCTTGTGGCCGCTGAGTTCTAGTTGATTACCATCAAGGGCAGTTACTTTGGATTTGGCAACAATAAATGATTTGTGAACGCGAATAAATTGTGGATTGGGGAGGAAGTCTTCCAAGTTTTTTAAGCTTTCAAGGGTGACGTATTTTCCGCTTTCGCAAACAATCCGAACATATTCTCTCAGCCCTTCGATGAAGAGTATATCCTCAAAGTGAATTTTGATGACCTTGCCATCTACTTTTACCGGGAAAAAGGATTTGCCAGACATTTCTGCGGAAGCAGGGATACCTTCCTGTCGATGGAGTTGCTCTTTGGCTTTGTTGACGGCTTGAACGAATCGTTCGAATGAAAAGGGTTTTAACAGATAGTCGATTGCATTTTGGTCGAATGCCTCAATAGCATAGTCTTTGTAAGCCGTAGTAAAAATAGTCACGGGTGGATTACGCAGGGTTTTGAGTAAATTCATGCCACTGATGGAGGGCATTTGGATATCCAGAAAGAGTAGGTCAATTTCTTGTTTGTTCAGTATTTCGAGGGCTTTTATAGGTGATTTAACCTTGTCAATAATCTGCAAGTCCGGTATTTTCTGAATGAAGTTGTCGAGTAATTGCAAGGCCAAATATTCGTCATCGACAAGCAGGGTTTTGATTGGTTGATTATTCATGAGCATTGAATTTGCAGGTGTACCTCGAAACAGTCTTCCAGGTTTTGGATGTTTAGTTGGTGCCGGTTGGGATAGCGCAATTCGAGACGGGTTTTTATATTTTCGAGACCTACGCCACCTACCTTATCTTTTTGTTGATTAGCATCACTTTTTGAGTTGCGGGTAACAAGAGTAAGTTGCTGTGGACTTGCGTCCAAATGTATCTTCACAAAGGCATTTGGATTGGTATCAAAATCACAGTGTTTGAAGCAATTTTCAACGATTGGAATCAAAATCATTGGTTCCAATTGAATATCATTTGCATGCAATTGTTGCTCAAATTGAATATCGAGCGGAAACTCTGATCGCATCTGAAACAATTCAATATATTCTTGAATTTGCTGAGCTTCTGCCGAAAGGCTAACCTTCTCTTCCCGGCCTTCATAAATAACATATCGAAGCAAATTGGATAGCTTGAGCACCATATCAGCTGTTTTTTCAGACTGCACAATGGCCAAGGAGTAAATGTTGTTGAGCGTATTGAACAAGAAATGAGGGTTGATCTGTGCCCGAAGAAACTGCAATTGTGCTTCGTTTTGCCGATTGGTCATTTCTTTTTGCTGGGCTTCCATATACATGCGTCGGTGAAAAATAGTATACACACTGCTAATCGCCCAAACGCTGATACTCGTGGTGACAGCACCTACTTGCCAACGCAGGCGTTCGTCGTTTACATATTTTTGCCAATCTATAGAAGGAAATTGCAGATTGACATAAACGCGGCCCGTAATTACCAACCAAGCAAAGGGAATCAATATGGCAAAATATATCAAATACTGCTTTCGAAACGCAAACCACTGCACTAGATAAAAATTGAGATAGAAGATCACAGCCATTAAAAAGGTATTCAGAAAGCCGCGAAACATAGCCACTTCATACGGGTATAATTTGATAAAAAGCAGCCCATGCGTCAGTGCAGCGCCAAGCCAAATGACAATATGCAGTGCTGTTTGAAGCTTGTAGTCCTTTTGTCCAAGTAATACATTCATGCCTTAAATCTAATACATTCCTCATCAATGGCCATTATTTTTCAACGAATGGTAGGGAATTGCTTATGTATGATCGGTTGATGTGTTGATGTTTGATCTTTTGATGTATTGATGTTTGATCGGATGATGTGCCTATGTTTGATCTTTTGATGTGTTGATGTATGATTTTTTGATGTGTTGATGTATGATCGGATGATGTGTTGATCAATTTATCATACATCAAAAGATCATACATCAACATAAAAACCTTTCCATTCATTGAAAGCGGTGTGCCATTCATTGAATAAATTTCCCATTCGGAGTAAATACCTGCTTCTTTGTTCCAGATAAAAAATTAAACCTCAACACATTATTTCATCACTTGAAAACAAAATTAATAATTATGAAAACCTTCAATTTCTTGTTTTTGACTTTGGCTATTGTTGTATTTGCTTCTTCCTGTGAAAAAGAAACCTCCAATGTAGAATCCGAAACCATTTCTGAAGAAGAGGCGGTGGACGTAGTTACCGGTGCACTCATGGCCGACTCGGAAGGCGTTACCTCTGAAGCTTCAGAAGCGGCAAAAGTAGCTGATATCTACGATGAGGGGGTAGAAAATGCAGCCGTTTGTGGACAAACTTATGACAGCACTTTCGTGAAATCTTACAATGGTACCAATCTCTCAGCCGCGTATTCTAGTGCTGTTAGTTGGACGATAAACTGTAATGACTTCAATATTCCAGTTAGCTTGGATTGGGGATGGACCACACAGGGCGACTATGAAACCCTTCGTCTGCTTAGTAATGACAATGCAAGTAGCAGCTGGAATGTTGGTAACCTTATAACAGGCTCTATGTATCTGATTAGCGGAAGCTACACACGCAGCGGTA
>JALEHC010000242.1 GCA_022763215.1 Saprospiraceae bacterium | reverse complement strand
TATTAAAGTGCCGAGATTGAAAAGGAAATTTTCAAACGGGGACTTTGCACTAGTTCAGGCTAATCTCAATGGTCATAGGAAGGAATATTTTGTAGTTTGACGAGTTCAATTCAGTGAACCCGTTACTAATAAAGCGTATGAGCAGCCCCATTTGTTGTGTCGGGCTGCCTAAAATCTTTAAAGTTTGCTTCTCATACGGGCTTTTCGTACCAATAAATCTAGTTGAATACTATCTGGATTTATCTTTTCGCCATATTTAGGGTAAGGCTTAAGTGCCTGAAAAGTGACCATATAATCGTCAATCGTTTTGGAAGTACCTTCTTTGTCTTTGCCATTGAGCATCAGTTCAACGATCTGTGGTTTGCCAATGTCAACCATAAGGCGAACGACAGCTTTTCCTTCCCAGATGCAAGTTGTTCCTTCCGGGCAGCGGGAGTCTTCCATTATTTTATCAAAAAATACCTTGACGTCCTTATTGCAGTCGTCGCAGTAGGCTTCTTCTCGTACCTTGAGTGATACCGTTTGACCCAGTTTGAACATATTCTTTTGGCTACAGCCAAATAAGAAGGTTACCGAGACAAATAAGCAGCAAAAAAAGAGTGGTTTATTCATAATTAGCGATTTACGTAAGCTTCAAAATATTTACATTCTTTTTGGAGGCGTTGCCCAAATTGAGAATCTTTATACTCTAATAATAAGTCAAAATATTTATATGTCCGAGCAGCACCTTTAAAACGATTGACATAATACTCATTTTGCTCACATTTGGCAGCCATAAAGAGTGCCCGAGCAATTAGCTCCGGATTGGTAGATAGCTCTACTACTCGCAGAAAGTGTCGTTCTGCTTCTGAGCAGTCGAGGTTTTCCCGGTTGCCAAGCGGATAGTAATAATGATCGAACACACCTTCCTGAGCATCCAGTAATTGATATTTGGACATACTGTTACCACTTCGGAAAAAGTCGGTGGCTTTCCAGGTCGGGCCAAAATACGTCATATTATAAAAAGCAAGCCCTAATTGGTAATAGCGGTAAGCCGCTTGCTCGATATTTGGTTCAGCGCGGGCTTCGTATTCCTTTTTTCGCAATTCTTCAATCAGTTCTCCTCGATTGAAGGTCAACACAGAGTCTGGCAATCGGCAGTGAACACAGTCATTAATTCGATCGACATAAGGAGCATAAATCCCGTAGTTGTTCCAGTCGGGGCGAGGAATATCTGTATAAGCTTCGCGGGCCATTTCCAGTTTGCCACGAGCCAGATAGTAAGTCGCTTTAGCATCTCGAAGATCATGAATGATGGTACTGTCGCCTTTTTCCACCATTTTTCTTTCGATAAAATTACGAGTAGGGCGGAGGCAAACTTCAATCAAGTCATTGAGAATGGTTATTTGCGGATTGGGCAAAATGGCTTCGAAAGGATAATGAATCATGATGGCTTTACCGGGCATATTTTCCTTGCGGTAAAGCGTTGCCAGTTTGTCATTAGTAAAGTCTTGAAAATCAGGGTATTTGTCAAACAACCTATTCAATCGTTCGATATCACTAAGTTCTTTTTCGATATCTTCTGTTATCGTTTGGTAAGTGCTAATTTTTAGAGCAAGTTCCCATACGGCGAGTTGTTCTTTTAGTGTTTCGTCCTGTACCATGCTACGTGCTTTTTTGAAAGTACGTCGGGCGAAATAATCATTTCCTGCCAGTAGTTCGAGATAGCCTTCGGCTATAGCCCAAAGGCCAAGTTCGGCCACTTTTTTTTCATCGACGACACGTCGAACAAAGGTTTGAAGTTCGATCACATTTTCACCTGCTGCTTTGCGCGGACGACTATGGAATTGTTTATTGTGTTGTTTTTGATCATTGAAATCTATACCGAGTAAATCTTTTTCTAATTCTAGTAATTCTTTGACCAAGATCAGTGGGAGGTACGAAATGTTGGGTTCCAGTTCGTACATCGCTTCCATTTCTTCCAGGCGTTTGGCATGGCTCATATTGGCCCGAATGGCATGTAAGACTGCTTGCTCCCTGACGGTTTTACAAAGTAGCATACAAGCTTTCCATTCTTCATCTGTAGTAATTCGAAAACTCCGAAAAGCAGAAGCTCTTTTACTTGGGCATTTGTCAAAAATAACGGAGTAGAGATAGGATGCTTCCACGTTTTTGCCTTGTCCCATCAATGCCCCGGCACGATGGCCCATAATCCAGTAATCAATGATGCTTGGATCATTATCGGTTTTGGGCATCAGATAGTCGTACAAGTCGAGTGCTTGTTGGTAATCGCCCATATAATGTGCCAATCGGATGAGTTGGTAGGCATATCTGAGGCGTATATAATGCGATTTGGTTTGCCGAAAGGCACGGCGGCCATCATCGATGAGTTGTTGCATCGCCCCTGTATTTTTAGGGGCAGGCTCCTCCCAAGGGTCTTCGTTGGCAGTGACATGGGGTTCACATTCTTTGGCGAAAGCCAAGTAATCGACCGTTTCAAAGCATTTTTTCTGGATGAGGTGTTGGACAAATAAATTGCCCCGCATTTCGTACGGAGGTGAAAACGATTCGCTGCTCATTGCATTGCGCAACAAGCGCATATCATCTGCATCCGTATCATAGACGATGGCGTGAATGTCTTCCAAACTAGCTACTTCGCAAAATCGTTGTTGCCATTCTTCAATATTTCCGACTTGTTGCTCTGCCTTAGGGCCTTTGTAATAGTCTGCTATTTCCCGAAAGGAGAGAAAAAAAGCCGCCCCTTCGGAGCTAAGATCCAGAATATTAGGATTGATAAAAGAGTACCCTCGAAAAGAAAGGTCAACCGGACCACAACCAATGGAAATGGTTGCCGGAAAAGACAAGGTCAACAACAAGAGGGAATGGTAGCGAAAACGCTTAAAAAACGCAAAGATCTGTGAGCTGATCATAGGTAAATGATTGTACAACGGCACTATCTAGGTGATAAAAGCTTACATATTGAGGCGGGGTAGCCAGTTTATCCGAAAGCAATTGGTGTGCTTTCTGTAAGTCAGACCAATGGCATTGTTCGAGTCGGATTTGATCCCCTTTATAAAAATAATAGCCCTTAAGATAGGTAGATTTATTAAGTATGAAACGGCTAGAAGTTATTTTAACGATATGCGGATGGCCCGCAAGATCGGCAGGAGAGAGCTGGTTGACCAACTTAATGAATTTTCCAGATCGGAAAACAACGCCCCATGAATAGATCGGTAGTGCAAGGTCAAGCATCAGCGGGTATTCATGGAGCTGCTCGACATATTGTGCTGCTGTCTCGACATTAAGAATAGAATTGCTTTCTTCCCAGTTTTCGAGTTCTCCCATATTATAAAACATGAGTAGTCCTTTATCAACGGGCGGGATGCCCGTTTGGTCTGCATATTTGATTTGGTGGAGTCGAATGGTGGCAGACAGCCGAATTTGACGTTTTTCCAAGCTTGGTCGGAGCAGACGAAGTAATTCGAAATATTTGTCGCGAGTGGTGCCTGACCAATCGCAGTCGATTTGTATTTCATGGATTTTAAAATGGGGAGGATGAATTTGCAGCATTCGCTGAAAAAGTTGAGATGCCAGCTGTGGGAGTTTGTTGGAGTTGATTTCGCGCAAGGTTCGATTGGTGATGAAAATGGTTGGGACCAGCTCTTGTATGCCATTTAGCGTAAGCGTGTCAAATTTGGCGGAAGCCAGAGGTACTGCTTCCTGACGATTGTAATTCCAGTCAATATCGAAGTACTTCACGTACAACCTATCAGCACCTAATGCTTGGACATAAGCCCGTTCGGTAGAGTCGAGCTGAACGTTGGTTTGCCAATAATAAAAAGCGGGCTTAGCAGGTAGGTGGGTACGCTCGCAGGCAAATGCGACACAACAACAAAGAAATAAGGCGATCAACAAGCGCATAATACCATCAGATTAGACCTTCTCGGATCAGATCGTGCAAGTGGATGACGCCGAGGTAGATTCCATTTTCAGCCACTAACAGTTGCGTGATGCTATTTTTTCGCATGATTTGCAAGGCTTTGACCGCGAGGGTATCTGGAGGAATCGTTTTTGGTGCGTGGGTCATAATATCTTTGGCAAGTAGTTGTTCGCCAAAGCTACCTTTTTCCAGCATTCGACGTAAGTCGCCATCGGTAATAATGCCAAGAAGTTGATCTTCTGCTTGGACCACTGCCGTAGCTCCGAGGCATTTGGAAGTGATTTCGATGATTGTCTGTTGGATGGTTGCCTGAGGAGATACAGCAGGCCGCTGATTATTCGGGAAAATATCGCTTACGCGCAAATACAACTGCTTGCCGAGTGCGCCCCCTGGATGAAACTGTGCGAAGTCTTGAGGCGTAAATCCTCTGAGTGCCAGCAGTGCGGTGGCGAGGGCATCGCCCATAGCTGCCTGTGCGGTGGTGCTGGCGGTAGGTGCGAGGTTATTGGGATCAGCTTCTTTAGCGACAGGAGTATGCAAGATGAAATCAGCTTGTCGGCTCAGGAAGGATTGTATTTTACTGGTCATTGCGATAAGCGGATTGCCGAGATTTTTAACAAGCGGGACGAGTACTTTTACTTCGGCCGTTTCGCCGCTTTTACTGAGGCAGAGCACCATATCGTCGGGGCGGATCATGCCGAGGTCGCCATGTATGGCATCTGCGGCGTGCATAAAGATAGCAGGTGTACCGGTAGAATTGAGGGTAGCGACAATTTTTTGAGCGATTAAGGCACTTTTACCAACACCCGTGACAACCAGTCGGCCAGATGACTTAATGATGGCCTCGACGGTTTTAGTGAATTTTTGGTCGAGACTATCGTGTAACTCTTTGAGTGTCAATGCTTCTATGTGGATAGTTTCCTTTGCTGTTTTTAAGATGATGTTTTCTGAATTCACGTTTATTTTTTGTATTTTTGACAGCTTTTTTGAAAAAGGCCCAGTTTTGTTGAATGGAACATTCCGGAACAAGTAGCGCTTAAGACGATTTTTTATTTTGTTTAAGCTTGCGGAATGTTGCTGTTTTGTATAAGTTATTGCCTATTCTAGGCTTAGAAATTAAAAAAGTGTTAAATTTAAGATAGCCGCGCTTATTCTCCATACAGGTTGACCGAATATGTTCAACAAAACACAAAAACGAGAGCAGCACAACTCGAAGGACAAGCGGGTAGGCAAAAATAAGTTAATTTAAGATTAGTGTGCTATGGTAGTGACGAAAGAAAATTTACATGAAGCCCTGCATCAGTACTTTGGTTTTGATCAATTCAAAGGAAATCAGGAGGCTATCATTCATTCTGTACTTGAAGGCAATGATACTTTTGTAATTATGCCAACGGGCGGTGGTAAGTCGCTTTGTTATCAATTGCCGGCTTTAATGATGGATGGTACTGCACTGGTTATTTCTCCATTGATCGCATTGATGAAAAACCAAGTGGACTCGATCCGGGGGTATAGCCAGAATGATGAGGTAGCACATTTCCTGAACTCTTCGCTTACCAAAGCGCAGATGAAGCAGGTGAAGCAGGATATTATGGATGGTAAAACCAAACTGCTTTTCATTGCGCCGGAAACACTCACCAAAGAAGAAAATATTTTATTTTTCCAGCAAGTCAATATCTCTTTTGTAGCTGTTGATGAAGCGCATTGTATCTCTGAATGGGGGCACGACTTCCGACCAGAATACCGCCGCATCCGCATCATGCTCGAATCAATTGGTTCGGATATTCCAGTAGTGGCTTTAACTGCTACGGCTACGCCGAAGGTGCAGTCTGATATTGTGAAAAATCTCAATATGAAGGGTGAAAATACCTTCATTTCTTCTTTTAATCGCTCTAACCTCTATTATGAAGTTCGGCCGAAAGGCAAAAAAGAGCAGACTCTGAAGCAGATCGTACAGATCATCAAAGGAATTGATGGCAATTCTGGTATTATTTATGTACAAAGTCGCAAATCAGCTGAAGAAATTGCACAAGCGCTAGCAGTTAATGACATAAAAGCAGCGCCCTACCATGCTGGTTTGGATGCCAAAACCAGAAGTAAAACGCAGGATGACTTTCTGATGGAAGAGGTGGACGTGATTGTGGCTACGATTGCTTTTGGAATGGGAATTGATAAACCAGATGTTCGCTTTGTTATCCATTATGATATTCCGAAAAGTATTGAAAATTACTATCAGGAAACAGGCCGTGCCGGTCGTGATGGATTGGATGGGAAATGTATTGCATTTTATTCGTACAAGGATATTCTCAAATTGGAAAAATTCTTGCGCGATAAAACTGTCGCTGAACGCGAAATGGGAGCTCAACTCATGCAGGAAGTGATGTCTTATGCCGAAACAACTTCCTGTAGAAGAAGATTTTTGTTGCACTATTTTGGAGAGGAGTATGACGACTCAGAGTGCAATAATATGTGTGACAATTGTCGTCATCCTAAGGAAAAAGAAGAAGTACAGCAGGAGTTGCAGGATGCTTTGTTGGCTGTCGCCGAATTGGACGAAAATTACGGCATCAAGCAGATGACCGATTTTATTTTGGGTAAAGAAACAAAGGAAATTCAGGATTTCCGTTTTGATAAAAAACCGCTTTTTGGTGTTGGTAAAGAAAAAGACCGCGTATTCTGGAATTCGATCTTTTTGCATGCCATTCTAAATAACTTGCTTTATAAAGATATTGAAAGTTATGGTTTGCTCAAACTAACCGAGAAGGGGCGGCAGTTTATGGAAAACCCTTATTCTTTTCAGATTCCGATTAATCACGATTACGAAAAGGAGACGGTAGAAATGGAAGATACGACCACGCGAACGGCCGTATTGGACAAGACTTTGATGAATATGCTCAAAGATCTTCGCCGTCGGGAAGCCAAACGCAAAAATGTACCTCCGTTTATTATTTTTCAAGATCCATCATTAGAGGATATGGCTACCAACTATCCGATAAGTATGGAGGATATGGCCAATATCAGCGGAGTTAGCAAAGGCAAAGCCATTCGTTATGCGCGTCCGTTTTTGGAATTGATTAAGTCTTATGTCGAAGAAAATGAGATCATTCGGCCAACCGACTTTGTCATGAAACAAGTGGCTAAGAAATCCAAAATCAAGGTAAATATCATTCAGTCTGTAGATAGAAAAATTCCATTAGAAGATATCGCGAGTACGAATAATATCAGTATGGATGAACTGATTAAGGAGATGGAAGCGATTGTATTTTCAGGAACAAAACTCGATCTGGACTACTATATTGACGAAAACATCGACGAATATGCCAGAGAAGATATTGAAGACTACTTCATGAATGCCGATACCGACTCGGTTGATGTGGCTTATGAAGAGTTGAATGAAGACGATATTAGCATGGATGAGATTCAATTGGTACGTATTAAGTTTTTGTCAGATAATGCCAATTAATTAGCTTCTGTCAATGCCGTCAGAAGATTAAATAATAGCTCATGAAGTTGATTATTATTAATGGGCCCAATCTCAATCTGTTAGGTAAGCGAGAACCCGAAATTTATGGAAAGAATACTTTCGAGGAGTTTTTCGCTTACTTACAGGAAAAATATCCTCATATTACCCTTCACTATTTTCAAAGTAACTCCGAAGGAGCGCTGATTGATAAGCTACATGAAGTAGGCTTTACTTATGATGGTATCATCATGAATGCTGGTGCTTATACTCATACTTCTATTGCCATTGCTGATGCGATTGCCGGCATCAAAACCGGGGTTATTGAAGTGCACATCTCCAATGTGCATGCCCGGGAAGCTTTTCGGCACAAATCGTATATGGCAGCAAAATGTGTAGGAAGTATAGCTGGTCTTGGCTTGACGGGCTATGAGCTGGCGATTGATTATTTCTTACAGTAGACTTTCCTTAGAAATCTGAGAAAGTCGTTACCCAAATTTAATTTCGAGTAACGATTTTCAAAGCATTTTCAAGAATGCCTTATCTGCTCCGATATGCTCTTCTTTCGATCCATTT
>JALEHC010000241.1 GCA_022763215.1 Saprospiraceae bacterium | reverse complement strand
GAACTGGTACAAAAACGGGCAGATATACAACAACAAATAGCTCAGCGACAAAATTTTAGCGAAAGCCTCGAAAGACAACTAACTACAATCGACCAAGAATTCAAACTCCGGGATAGCATCAAAATACGAGAAGATAGTCTACGCAAGCAGAATATGAACCTCATCATGGAGGTTGATGAAGCAAAAGCCGCCCGCCTCCGCACTCAACGCGAAAAAGAAAGACTACAATCGGAAAAAACACTGAATCAATTACAAATCGCCAGTCTGAAAAGCCAACTCACCAACCTACAAGTGCGACTTGAGCAAGAACTGGCCGATAGCAAAAGAACTTACGAAAATAGTTTGCGAAAACTCCTCGCAGCTATTACCCAATGGAAAGAAAATCATCTCTTTTTTGCGCCGGTTAGTGGCAAGGTAATCCTTTCTAAAGTTTGGCATGAACACCAGTTTGTACCTGCCGAAACTGAAATAATGAGCCTCATTCCAGTCAATGGAAAAGACCAAATCACAGCGCGTGCATACCTGCCCGCCGATCGTATGGGACAACTCGATAGAACTAAAAAGGTACGCCTCCGACTCAAAAAATATCCATACCGGCAATTTGGTCAGTTGTTTGGCCAAATTGATCATATCTCTCCATTACCCGAAGACGATGGCACTTACCTGGTATTGTTATCCTTACCGGATACCTTGAAAACGGATTACGGACAAGTTATTCCATACGAACCAGAGCTAAGTGGGATCGCAGAATTCACTACCAATGAAAGAAGTCTTTGGCAACGAATTACAGATCGTATGCTTCACAGATGAGCCTACTCCATCTGATCAAATAATATAGGATTACCATCGGGATCGATAATACTAAAATGGCATGGACCACTTTCTTTACCGATATGCGCTTCCATCGCAATAGAAATACCTTTTGATTTGAGCTTATGATAAATCATTCGGGCATCTTTGGGTTGAAAAGTAATAAGGTTACGCGGAAACATATCCTGATACAAAGCTAGGTACTGCCCGTTTTGCTGCATCACCAACCATCGATCTTCTATACTTCCCAGGCCTTCCATTGCTGAGTACCCCAATTTTTCATAGAAAGTTTTGGATACGGCAATATTGTCTACATTCAAGCCAAGATGATAAACAGGTAGATTCATTTTTTACAAGTATTTGACGACTTAGTTTGATTTTAAAACTAAGTAATTGTATATTTGAAGCAACTAAAAAATAAACGATGAAAATAGCCATTGCGCAGCTCAACTTCCACATAGGTAATTTTGAAGGCAATCTTCAAAAAATGTTGGATGCAGTTGAACAGGCCAAAACCCAGCAGGCCGATTTAATTTGTTTTTCAGAATTAGCCACTTGTGGCTATCCGGCACGGGATTTTCTGGAGTTTGAAGATTTCATCGAACTGGCAGAAGATGCGATTCAGCATTTGGCGAAAGCCGCCACAGACATCGCCATAGTCGTAGGCTCTCCTACCAAAAACCCAATCCCTGAAGGTAAGGATTTATTTAACGCTGCCTATTTTCTGGCCGATGGCAAAATTCAATATGTACAGCACAAAGCTTTATTGCCAACTTATGATGTATTTGACGAATACCGCTATTTTGAACCTGCAACTGAGTTTCAGGTCGTCGAATATAAAGGCAAAAAAATTGCTCTGACCGTTTGTGAAGATATCTGGAATATTGGCAACGAAAATCCGCTGTATACTATTTGTCCTATGGATGAAATGATTGGCCAAAAGCCAGACTTTATCCTCAACTTATCTGCATCGCCATTTTCATTTACGCATGCAGAAGAACGCCTACGTGTAGTGCGAGCAAATGTTGAGCGCTACGGTATTCCGCTTTTTTATGTAAATCATGTGGGAGCACAGACAGAGCTGATTTTTGATGGCGGCTCCATTGTTATGTCTGCCAACGGTAAGACGTACGAAGAGTTACCTTATTTCGAAGAGTGTATACGAGTGTATGATTTGACGGAAGTCGAAAAAGGTACGCAAGAAAAAGAACAACCCAAGCCCAAAATGCAACTGATACACGACGCATTGGTGTTGGGTATCAAGGATTATTTCAAAAAGCTGGGCCTTAAAAAGGTCATCCTTGGCCTTTCTGGGGGTATCGACTCCGCGGTGGTGGCCGTACTCGCAGCCCGCGCACTTGGCCCAGGAAATGTTCGTGTAGTACTGATGCCTTCCCAGTTTTCATCTGACCACTCCGTGAATGATGCCCGTGAACTGGCTATTAATCTGAATGTACAATACGATATTATACCGATCCAATCGCTTTATGAAGCTTACGAAAAGGTACTTGAACCGCACTTTTTTGGAACGTCTTTCGGTATAGCCGAAGAAAATATTCAGGCTAGAAGCCGAGGAATGTTACTCATGGCCTTGTCCAACAAATTCGGAAATATACTCCTCAATACTTCTAATAAAAGTGAAATGGCCGTGGGCTACGGTACGCTGTACGGTGATATGTGTGGCGGTTTGTCTGTAATTGGCGATGTGTACAAGACGGAGGTGTTTGAGTTGGCACGCTATATGAACAAAGATGGCGAAGTGATTCCCGAAAATATCATCACCAAGCCACCATCAGCAGAGCTCCGACCAGATCAAAAAGATACGGATAGCCTGCCGGAATATGATGAACTCGACAAAATATTGGTCGAATATATCGAAAACCGCAAAAGCCCTCAAGATATTATCGAAATGGGCATAGACGAAAAACTGGTTCGCCGAGTACTTCGCCTGGTTAATATCAATGAATTTAAGCGGTACCAAACGGCTCCGGTGCTAAGAGTATCCGACAAAGCATTTGGTATGGGTAGGCGTATGCCGATCGTTGGTAAGTATTTGGCGTAAGCCACTTGGTAGCACTTTCGTGCAAATAAAAGAGGGAAGAAGCGGCTTTGCAAGAGGGCTGACGTTTCTTTAGTGGACGCGTACTGTTACAAACAGTATCTTTACAGCACATTTCTGAACAACACTTACCAAAAAAGAAAGTAGAAGCCTTTTGTTTCTACCCTCGATTTCGTCAAACCACTATAGAGAAGTAATTACAAGCCAAAATCATAGCACAAAACAGTTTCCTTTTTCCCCTTTGCGGGCGTATTGACTAGTATGAAAATACTTGCGCGTTCTCATTTTTCAAACCCAAAGTATAAAGCTCTCATTAGTGGAATGCGGCACCTCGGTGCCGCATTTTTTATTTGGGATTATTATTTCCACTTTATTCCGCAGCCCCCACTTGGGTACTGGACTTCACTTACTGCTTCGCCCGCCAAGACAGCATCTAGTGCAGCACGCAAGTCTTCACCAGTCAGTGGTGTATCGGAATTTGGACGAGAAGCGTCCAACCGGCCACGGTAAGCCAACTTCATGTCGCCATCAAACACATAAAAGTCAGGTGTACACGCTGCATCATAAGCTTTGGCTACATCCTGGCTTTCGTCATATAGATAAGGAAAATCAAAGCCATTTGCTTCCGCAAATTCTTTCATCTTTTCTGGTGAATCTGCCGGATAGCGGTCTACATCATTAGAACTGATGGCCACCACACTTACGCCTTTGGCTTGATAGTCTTTGGCCAGGCGTGCCAGCTCATCCTGTACGTGTATGACGTATGGACAGTGATTGCAGATAAACATGACCAGATTTGCTTTATCTGATTTTATGTCGTTCAGACTAATTTCCTTGCCGGAAACGGTGTCTGGTAATGTAAAAGAAGGCGCTTCCGTACCAAGAGGAAGCATAGTAGATTCCGTAAATGCCATAAACTTTACTTTTTTATTGAATACAAGCAGAACAAGGCTTTGTTCTATTCTTTTGCTCTTTGATTATACTTGTGGGGAGCTAAAATCAATCTCGGTATTATCACCAATATTGAAGCTTTGCCGCATCCCTGTAATGGAAGTATCATTACCGACAACCGATTTTTGCAACACAATTTCTTTGATGTGGGCATAATTACCAATAATCGAGTTGCGAATAATGGCTCTCTCAATCTTGGCATTATTGCTAATCGTAACATGCGGGCCAATGACCGAGTTTTTGATTTTGCAGTTTTCACCTATGCTTACCGGATGGATGATGATGGTGTTTTCATATTCAGGCAAGTCGGTAGAAGCATAACCTGATCGGTCCAAGAAATTAGAGTTGGTTTCGAGTAGCACTTCTTTTTTACCACAATTAAACCAATTATCAACCGTAAGCGGGTCAATGCGTACACCACCTTCTAACATGCGCTGCAAGGCATCGGTGAGCGGGTACTCTCCATTCGTCCGAATATCATTCTTGATGTTGAACTCCATTGACTCTACCAGCAGTTCTACTTCTTTTATCTTGTAAATCCCCACCATAGCCAAGTCAGACTTCGGGATTTTAGGCTTTTCTACCATGCGGTTGGCAACGTTTTGGTTGTTGGTTTCCACCACACCATATTCCCAAGGCTTCTGTACCTTTTTTACCCCCACACAAGAATGCGGGTGATTCACCATTTGCTGGAAATTAGCATCAATAATGACATCTCCAAAAAATATGAATACTTCTTCCGCTTTCGCGAAATGCTCCCGACCGATCCAGATGGCATGCGCCGAGCCCAGACGTTCTTCCTGATTGACAAATTCTTTATTGATTTCAGGGTAGGCTTGCTCTACATAATTCTTGATCTTCTCCCCCAGATACCCTATGATAAATACAAAATCACGAATACCAACCTCCACTAATTGGTCAATAATAAAAGAAATGATCGGCTTTCCAGCGACCGGGATCAGCGGCTTTGGTTGGGTATAGGTAAGAGGTCTGAGCCTTGTGCCAGCTCCGGCTACCGGAATAATCGCTTTCATTCTTTCCAACTATTACTTTTTGTAACATTTACACTATTAGAATCCAAGATAAGTATATTTTATTACACATAAAAAAAGCCCCACTCACAGTTGAGCAGGACTTCTAAATTCAGACAATTAGCAATATTCTTGTATTTCTT
>JALEHC010000240.1 GCA_022763215.1 Saprospiraceae bacterium | reverse complement strand
TAGGTGCCGTCAATGATCCTGATCCATGTGAAGGTACTAATGTTACTTTCACTGCAACACCTGACTTCTTCCCAGAAGCTTCTTATGTATGGGAAACACCAAATGGTGAGGAACAGGTTGGTCAGCAATTCATGCTTGAAGACTTAAATGAATTTGATCAGGGGGATTTTGTGTTGACCATTACTTCTCCGCAAGGATGTGAAAAAACAGATACCATTAGTCTTGAAGTATTACCAGGGGTGCAAATTACTGCCTTAAGTGATAATGCTCCCGAATGTCTTGATGGGCCAACTAATGTCCAGCTATCTGCTACCATTTTCCCTCCTGACCTAAGCAATAATTATGATTACTTATGGACAAACGGAAATGGCTTTATGAATACCAACCCCGTAGCTGTTATTCCGGGTGCCACTTCTGATGATAGTGATAACTATAGCCTAGTTGTAACCAATCAGTTTGGCTGCGTATCAGAGATAGAAACCATTGAAGTAGAACTAACTGATGCCCCAGAAACGCCAGTAACACCATTCTCGATTCCGATTAATGTCCAAAAATTCTGTGAAGGGGATGAAATTGTACTCGAAACAGATGAGTACGATACAGATGTAACTTACTTCTGGAGTACACCAAATGGGCCGGTTACAACCAATACAGCTACGCTGGTTATTGATAATGCCAGTGTTTTGGATAGTGGTGCATATACCGTATATGTGGAAGAAGGCCTTTGTGTCTCCAATATTTCTGGTACCAAGTTGATTGATGTAAACCCACAGCCTGTTGTGGAGGCGGCTAGTAATAGCCCGGTTTGTAGTGGTGATCAAATTTCATTGAGTAGTACAGGTATTCCAAATGCTACTTATACCTGGAGTGGCCCTGTGAATCCGGGAATCCAGAATCCAGTTATCATGAATGCAGACTCGATGATGCACTCTGGAACTTATTCCGTGATGGCAACCTTGGAAAATTGTATTTCAGAACCTGCCGAGGTGGAAGTCGTTGTGTTCAATCGCCCGGATGCACCTATTGCACTTAGCACCGATCCAATTTGTATTGATGATCCTGGCGCCAGTCTTCAATTGTCTATCGAACCAGGTTCAGGAACACCAGGTGCCAGCTATACCTGGACAGGTGATTTTGGTACCGCAACGGTAAGCGATCAAACGCTGAATGTCACTAACTTTTCTGCTTACAATACAGATGGTGTATATGAATTTACGGTACAGGCCACTTTAGGCATTTGTACTTCCGAACAATCAGAACCAACACTGATCGAGCTTAACCTGATTCCGGATGGAATAGAAGCTATGATTCCACTTTCAGATACAACCAATTTCTGCCTCGAAGATGCTATCCAACTGCAAGCCAATTTGCCGACAGGCTTAGATGGTGCGTGGACAGTAGCTAACGGAAATTCTGAAATGGTCATGATTTCAGACACCTCAGATGCCATGACAACTGCGACTGTTGATGATGCAGGTTTCTACACACTCGAATGGAGCTTGAGCAATGGTGCTTGTCTTAATTTCTCCTCAGACCAGCTTACGCTAAATGTGGGCGAAGCGGAAGAGGCGATCGCCGGTGACGATTTCTTTGCCTGTTTCTTCGATCAAAATCTGCTGAATGCAACGCCGCCAAACAATGCTGCGAGTACCGGTTTCTGGACACAGCCAGCATTACAGGATTCTTTTGACATCATTATTCAAGATACCCTGGATGCCAATACTGGCATTTCCGGCCTTGAACCGGCCACTTATGTATTCTTTTGGAATGTTACCAGCGAATGTGGTGCAAGGGTTGATACTGTTTTTGTCACTTTATCTGATTTGCCTGACGCAGGCGAAGATGTAGCCATTTGTGACGATTTCCCAGTCGGAGAACTCGATGCAACGCCTGTCGCACCAACCAGCTCTGCTCGTTGGTCTAGCCTAAATCCGGGTGTTGAAATTTCAAATCCGAATAATCCAATGGCTTCCATTATTAACCTCAATATTGGTGAGAATCAATTCGTATGGACTGTCGATAATGGCGCGTGTGATGATTTATCGCGCGATACCGTTTCCTATTTTTATTACCGTAATCTAAATGCAGAGGATGACAATGTGGTTGTCAGCTTTGGCCAAGAAAGAAACATCAATATTCTTGAAAATGATGATGTGCCCGAAAATTCGGTTATTTCCATCGCTGTTCCGCCTGCATTTGGCAGTACTGTTATCAACCCAGATGGAACCATTAGCTACACACCTGGCCCTGATTATCGTGGGGCAGACGAATTTACCTACGAAATTTGCAACGAAGGAGAAGGTTGTGGTTGTGTAACAGCCGTAGTTTCACTTTCATTAGAAGGCGTTGAATGCGATGCGCCATCTATCATCACGCCCAACAATGATGGCATCAATGATACCTTTGTTGTGCCTTGTTTGCTGAATACCGTTGACTTTCCAGATAGTCGCCTCATTGTTTTCAACCGCTGGGGAGACGAGGTATACCGATCTGGCCAACCTTATGACAATAACTGGGATGGCAGATACAATGGTGAAAATTTGCCGGTAGGTACTTATTTCTATGTACTTGAATTCAATAATGGAGCACAGCCATTCCACGGATTCGTGGTCATTCAGCGCTAAAACCCAATCAGGGCATAACACAAGGCTTGTCTTTTGCCTTCACGCCATTTGGCGGACGAGTTCGGCAAATTATACAAGCAAGTGCGACGGCCCAACCGATTAAGAAACCAGTCCCGCTTTTAGCTAGAACTAAAAGCGGGGCTCAGAAAAAAATAATGATGAGAGTATTTTTTACACTACTAATCCTACTATCTGCAACAATGGCCTACAGCCAGCAGGATGAGCAGTTTACTCAATTTATGTATTACAAAATGGGATTCAACCCTGCCTATGCGGGCAGCTCAGATGGTGCTTGTATTTCAATGATTGGCAAAAGCCAGTGGTTGGGGTTTGAGGGTGCTCCCCAAACTCAATTATTGACTTTTAATATGCCACTGCTCAACAAACGAATTGGTATCGGAGCAAGCATCTATCGCCAAACCATAGGTATTACCGAAAACCTTTCCGCGGAAGCGGTATATTCCTACCGCATACGCATGGGCCGGGGTACACTTTCTTTGGGCGTATTAGGTTCTGTACGTATGCTTAGAGCAGACTTTAGTCAAGTTGATGCTACACAAGCTATCACGCTCGATCCTTCCATTCCGGGAAGTATCCAAAGTAAGTTTGTTCCTAACTTTGGAGCAGGAGCCTATTACAAATCCAACATCTTTTACATTGGCTTTTCCGTACCTCGATTACTCGAAAACAATATTAGCTTGGCAGATACAGAGGAAGTGCTTTCTACCGAAGTTCGCCATATGTATTTCATGGGTGGTTTTACGTTGGAATTGAGCGAATTGGTAGAAATTCAGCCTCAGCTCTTGCTGAAATACGTAGCTGGTGCTCCATTTGACGGCGATATCAATACCAACTTCATCCTTGATGGAACCTACACAATTGGAGCTTCTTATCGTTTGGGAGGAGCTATTAACAATGGTATTGGAGAATCCGTATCATTATTGCTTGGTATCCAGATAACAGATGATTTGTTTTTTGGTGCTTCTTATGATATGACTCTTACAGAGCTTCGTCAATACAACAGCGGCTCCATTGAAGGGGTACTTCATTATTGTATTGGTGGTCGATCTCAAGGCGAAGAATTTATTAGCCCAAGATTCTTTTAGAAGCCTGTTAACTACCATTAGGGGGCGAAAACAACCTGATATTTAGCTATATTTTAACGCTATTCGCCCCATCATCATCATAATCGTGCTGTATTAATGCTTTAAAGTTAATAACTTTGAAGTCCTCAGATTATAGAATGATTATGAATTGGAAAATTATACTTTGTAGTCTACTCTGTTGCTGGAGTAGCGTTATTTATAGCCAAAAAGATGTTGTTGTAAGAAATGCACCCAATATCAATTCGGATGGAATGGAGTTCTCTCCGGTATTGTATCAGAATGGACTGGTGTATGTTTCTCGCCATAAAAGTGGCCCGGTTGACGAAAAAACAGGCGAAACTTTTTTCGAGCTTTTTTATTCCGAACTTGACCCAAATGGTTTCCCTCTAAAACCACAGGAGTTTTCTACCGAACTCAATTCACAGGTACACGAAGGCCCGGTTTCTTTTAATCGAAGAGGCGACCAAATATTCTTTACCCGAAGTAACACCAAAGGTGGCATTACCAAATCAGATTCAGAAGGTCGAATCGGTCTTAAGATTTATTCTGCTCAAAGGGGATATTTCGACTGGGAAAACATCCAGGAACTTCCGTTCAATGATGATGAATATACCTGTATGCACCCCTCGCTTTCTCCCAATAGCAAAAAACTGTTTTTTACCTCGAATATGCCCGGTGGTTATGGTGGTTTTGACCTCTATTTTGTAGAATGGTTAGGTAATAAATGGTCGATGCCCATCAACTTAGGGCCAGATATCAACTCTTCCAAAAATGAAGTTTTTCCCTTTATTCATGAAAGTGGCATCTTATTTTTCACCTCCGATGGTCACAGTGGTATGGGTGGACTCGATTTGTTTATGATTGACCTAAGTGGTCGTAAATGGGGCCGAGTCATCAATTTGGGCGAACCCTTCAATTCAGAATTTGATGATTTAGGTATCGTGCTTACCCCTGGTGGTACGCGCGGCTACTTTACATCAAATCGTGTAGACGGGCGTGGCCAAGATGACATCTACGTGTTTGAAGCTCCTGAAGGTATTAAAGGCCGTGAATTGTATAAAACCATCAATTCAGTAATTGCTGTTTATGATAAAAACCAGAGTAAACGAGTACCTGGCGCAGCTATTCGAATTTTCGAAACTTCTGCCGATGGCCTCATCAATAATGAAGACCTTTATAATATTGAACTGCTTCCTTCTTCTGCCGAATCACAGGAATTGACCTTGAAAATGGTGCGAAAAAGTGATCAAAATCTCGGTGATCCCCGTATAATTACCGACCGTAATGGGGAAGCAGTCGCCCAGTTTCAGGAAAATAAACAGTACGTTATTCTCATCTCAAAAGATGGGTATAAAAGTCGTGAGATTATCCATTCAACCAAAGACGCTGATCCATATCGCCCAATTGAGGTATTGTTAGAACCAAGTAACTGCTTTAATTTAGACGGATTAGTTACCAACGAAACCTATGGCCAACGCATCCCAAATGCGCTAGTGCGAATTGTAAATGAGTGTGATGGTTCGGAAGAAATTATAAGAACAACCGTAGATGGCGAGTTTCAGGCTTGCCTGCAAGTAGGCTGCGATTTTACGATCGTTGGTGAAAAAGAAGGCTATCGAAGCGCTCGTACGGAAGTTTCTACTGTAAAAATAAGGGGCAACCGCTCTTTGACTGCACAAATAAAACTTCGCCCGCAGTCCGAACAAGTGATGAAAGAACCAATTCGCGAAGGAACCGTCATCGTACTCGAAAATATTTATTACGACTTTAATAAATCAGCTATTCGCTCTGGTGAAGCCCGTGATCTCGAAGCACTGGTCAAACTAATGCGTACCTACCCATCTATGGAAATCGAATTAGGTGCACATACAGATGTACGGGGTACAGAAGCTTACAATCTTAAGCTTTCGCTAAAACGGGCAGAATCTGCTAAACAGTTTATGGTAGAACGAGGCATTGCTGCCAATCGAATAAAAGCATTTGGCTATGGCGAAGCATATCCGAGAAACCGTTGTCGGGAAGGGGTTAATTGTTCTGAAGAAGAACACCAATTTAATAGAAGAACCGAAGTTCGAATCCTGAAAATGGATGAACCACTACGTGTTCAATATGAAGATGATTTTAGCAATTACAAGAACCGTCCATAAGACTTTATGAAATTTACGCTTCATGACAGTCTAAACTTTATTTCCAAACTTAGCTTTCAACGTATCTGGAATGCGTTGAAAGTGATCACTTCATTTTATATCACCAAATGGACTGGCAGACCCATTCAGTGGGGAATGCCTTTTACTATTTCGTTTGAACCAACCACAGCATGTAACCTCCGATGCCCGGAATGTCCCAGTGGATTGCGCTCTTTTTCGCGTGATACAGGTAATCTCAAAGCAGATTTTTTTCGAAAGACCATTGATGACATTGCTGGCAATCTGATCTATCTGATTTTTTATTTCCAAGGAGAGCCTTATATCAATCCAAAGTTTTTGGATATGGTGGCTTACGCCAAACAGAAAAAGCTTTATACCATTACTTCCACCAATGGCCATTTCCTGAATGACGAAAATGCTCGTAAAACCATTGAATCTGGTCTTGATCGATTAATTATTTCGGTCGATGGCACAACTCAAGAGGTTTATGAAAATTATCGCAAGGAAGGCAAACTAGAAGTCGTCTTACAAGGAGCACGCAATGTAGTCAAATGGAAGAAAAAACTTCGCTCGACCACACCTCATATTATTTTCCAGTTTTTAGTAGTCAAACCCAATGAACATCAAATAAAAGATGTCTATCAGCTTGCTGATGAAATTGGGATTGATGAAGTCAAGCTCAAAACAGCGCAAGTATACGACTACAAGCACGGCAATCCACTCATTCCTACCATTGACAAATACGCTCGTTATGCTCGTCAGGCAGATGGCACTTATCGTGTAAAAAACGAGTTACTCAACCACTGTTGGAAACTCTGGCACTCCTGTGTTATTACCTGGGATGGGATGGTCGTGCCTTGTTGTTTTGACAAAGATGCTAGCCATCGCTTGGGTAATTTAAGAGAGAAAAGCATGGCCACAATTTGGCAAGATGAAGCCTATGTCAGCTTTCGCGAAAGCCTGCTAAAAGGCCGCGATCAGATCGATATTTGTACCAACTGTACAGAAGGCTGTAAAGTGTGGGCGTAGTGTTTTGCCGAATAAAAAAATATCTTCTTTTTTGAACAAAATTTTTTATTTGGGAGATTTTTAAATGTGTGTTTTTAAAGTTTAACAAGGCTTTTTCGATAGAAATGAAAACTTATGCCTTCTTTATTTTACAGAGTTTAATTCTGACCCTTCCTACATGAAAAATTTGCAAATATGCAGAATACTTTTGCAATTGCAAAAAATATTACCGAAATTTGTTAGTCCAACCCTGAAAGAAAAGCCACTTGTAATTTTAAGCGAAAAAATCTCAAATTACCGATACTAAAATTTCGGGGTTCCGTGGGCCAAGCCACATTTCCCCGTTCCGAGGGATGCTAATAAACTCAGGTCACACAGCGTAACCGTTTGGAAGCCACACCTAATATTACCCATCCGGGTAAAATAAAGTGTACTTCAAATCTCAAGTAAACAAATTCGCCCATAGAGAAACTAAAAAATTCTTTCTTCTTGTATAATAAGAAAGTGTACAGGAGGGTCTTTGAAAGAAAATAACAGCTGGTAAAATGTACTAGCTGAGTCTATTTTCTTACCGTTGACGTTAAGGCATCAACTATATCATTATATACCAAAAAAGCAGCAGATGTTATACAAAGTAATTTTTTCCGGTCGCCTGGAGTTTGGCAACTCCCGCACCTATGAAAGAGTGTTCAAGATGTTTGAACACCGTAAAGAAAACTACTATCGTTCCGAAATTCTTCTTAACGAAGAGGAAGTATTCGATGAAGAAGCCATGGCATTGGATGTTCCTCGTTTTATTGCACAGTCTTCTGATAAAAGCTGGCGCAACACCATTAATATGCTCAAAAATGTAGCACAATATGCTATTGCCGGTGATATTAATGGCTGGTTATTGGACGAAGGAAAAGTAGTAAAAAAAGCTTTTGTCGAACCAGATAGCGATAAAGCCGCTGTACAGTGTTACCTACAAGGGCGCAAACTTGTCAAAGAAGATGGTCGCGAAGACGAAGCGATCGAAGCACTGAACCGTGCAATCGAAAAGTTCGAACGCCATGCGATGGCCTACGAACGCCGTGGTTTTGTCAACTATCAGTTGAAAAATTTCGAGGATGCAGAATACGATTACTCCAAGAGTATAGATCTGAATCCAAACAACCCAAACCCATATTATGGTCGTGCTTATCTCAAATTGTTGAGACAAGATTGGGCAGGAGCAGCAGCAGATTTTGATAAAGTCACAAAACGCTCTATCCCGCACCAGACCATTTATTGGAAAGCAAGACGCCTCAAGTCAGAGTGTCATATCCAGTTAGAACAGTACAAGGAAGCAGCCTTCGATTTGAAATTGTTCACCAATCGCAACTTTGGTGAAGGCAATCCAAACCTAATGTGGCTGAAGAAAGCTTATTTTGATTATGGCTTCGTATTATTCCAACAGGAACAATACGCTGAAGCGATTAAAGCTTTCAATACTTCACTGGATTATGCAGAAGGAAAAGGAAATGTAAGTGAGGCGGAAGCATTGTTCTACCGCGGATTAGCAACCAAAAAAGCTGGTAAGAAGGGATTTAAAAGTGACCTGAAATCAGCAGCAGCTCAAGGACTCGAAAAAGCAGCTCAGGTATTGGCCGAAATGGCCTAAGCCACCTCTGCTGCTTTAAACTAACATATCGAAGGAGGAACATGTCTATTTTGTGTTCCTCCTTTTTGTATTTTACTTGCTTTCGATTGCTGATTTTAGGTATCTTTCCTAAAAACAAATGGCCTCCAAACCGATCACCGTTCGCACTTCCATCAGTGCTCCTATCACCGAAACCTGGGATTGTTTCACCCAGGAAACTCATATTACCAACTGGAATTTTGCTACTGAAGATTGGTGCTGCCCTTCAGCTGAAAATGATCTTCGCCCTGAGGGTTCATTCAAGTGGCGAATGGAAGCCAAAGATGGTAGTATGGGCTTTGATCTAACAGGTACCTACCAAGACATCTCTTCTTTACAAGAAATTACCTATCAACTGGAAAACAAACGAAAAGTTAGCGTTCTCTTTGAAGAAAGCAACGGAAATACAATCGTTACCCAAATTTTTGAACCAGAAGCACAAAATAGTCGAGAACTGCAAGAAGCTGGCTGGCAAGCTATTCTCAACAATTTTAAAAAGTATGTCGAAAACCTTTAGACAACCTTATATTGTTACTCCTTTGGGATATCCCACCAATTGTTAAATTGTATTAAGCAGACAACTGATTATATGCCGCTCCTGCCAAACATTCGTTATGCTTAATGATCAGAAAAACAAGAACTATGAAATTTTGGAGTCTACTTGCATGTCTTTTATTTACTACTGCTTTTTTACAAGCTCAGAGTTATGTAACCAAAAAAACAGTTGGAAAAAAGGACCGCAAGAAGTATGATAAAGCTGTTCAACTCAGCAGGTCAGGTAAATACGATAAAGCACTTGACGACCTAGATGACTTGCTTGAAGATGAACCTCAGTTTGTTGATGCAGCACTTTTACAGGCAGCCATTTATTATGACCAAGACCAGTACGATTTGGCGGAAGCCAAATATGAGGAAGTCCTTAGTTATGCCTCAGATTATCGCACCCGCACTTTCTATGAAGTTGCGCTCACTGAGCTAAAACAACAAAAATTTGAAGATGCATCCGCACACCTGCAAGCATTTCTGGAAAAGGAAAAAAGAAACGATCGCCTGATCGCAAGAGCGGAAGAACACTTAAAAAGAGCTAAATTTTCGGCGAAAGCCATCAAAAACCCAGTCCCTTTCAAACCAAAAGCAGTCGAAGGAGATATCAACACAGAAAACCGGGAATACCTCATCTCACTATCCGCAGAAGAAAACCATATGGTCATTACCCGACGCATCGGCAAACAGGAAGACTTTTATCAGTTTGAAAAGACAGACGGGCAATGGAAAGCACTGGGGCCAATGGAGGATATTAATACGCCGCTTAGCGAAGGGGCGCAAAGCCTTTCGGCAGATGGCAAAACCCTCGTTTATACTGCTTGCAATCGAAAAGACGGTTATGGCGATTGTGATTTGTATATCGCTACCAAAAACGGTGATCAATGGTCTGAACCAATGAATATCGGTAGCCCTATCAACACAAAAGCATGGGAATCACAACCCAGCTTGTCTTCTGATGGTCAAGCGCTGTATTTTGCGAGCAATCGCAATGGAGCAGATGACCTATGGGTAAGCTATCGTCAGACGAATGGCAAATGGGGGCAACCTCAAAACCTTGGAGAACCCATCAATAGTCCAGGAAAAGAAATTACGCCCTTTATTCACGCGGATGGCCATACTCTTTATTTTACTTCCGACGGCCATCCTGGCATGGGTGCACTAGACCTTTTTGTTTCGCGTAAGCAAGAAGATGGTAGCTGGGGTACGCCTCAAAACCTGGGCTACCCGATCAATACCGAAGCAGCAGAAGGTGCCTTGGTTGTGCAACTCGACGGCCGGACGGCCTACTTTGCCAGAGATGCAAAAGCACAACAAGAAGAAGACGAGTTGTTTTATATCCCAAATGAAGATATTTATTATTTCGAATTGCCTGAGGCTGCTCGTGCTACGCCTTCCACTTACGTGAAAGCTAAGGTATACGATGCAGAAACACGCTACTCGCTTGACGCAGCGGTAGAAATATTGGGTCTAAAAAAACAAGAATCCATAGTCAATACACGAACCGGTAAGGACGGTGAATTTTTACTTTGCCTGCCTGTCGGCAAAGATTACGCATTGAATGTTAGCAAAAAAGGCTATTTGTTCCACTCCGAAAACTTTGCTTTGGAGCAAGCTCGCGATCAAACAGATCCTTTCCTTTTGGAAATACCATTGTACAAAGTCCCCAAACAAACTCAAGCGAAAGACAAACCAGCACCAATTGTGTTGAAGAATATTTTCTTTGAAAGTGGCTCGGCTATATTGCTGGATAAGTCATTTTATGAGCTAGAAAAATTGTATCGCTTATTAAGTGAAAACCCAGACATGAAGATTCAACTCAATGGCCACACAGATAATATCGGCAGCGAAGAAGACAACCAGCAACTATCCGAAAACCGAGCTAAAGCGGTATATGATTATTTGATAAAAAAAGGCATTGTAGCTGATCGTTTAGCTTACAAAGGATTTGGCGAAAGCCAGCCCATAGCAACCAATGACACCCCTGAAGGAAGACAGCAAAACAGAAGAACAGAGTTTGAAATTCTAAAATAACCGGCCTTGCTCTTGATCTGGTAATAGACGAAAAGAACGCCGGTGATGAAGACATGGGCCGTGTTCCAAAATCGCTTTGCGATGCGCCTTGGTAGGGTAGCCTTTATTTTTTTGCCAATCATAATAGGGGAAGTCGGTTGCAATTTGCATCATATAATCGTCGCGATAGGTTTTGGCAAGAATAGAGGCCGCAGCGATAGACATGAATTTTCCATCACCTTTGACGATACAATGAAACGGAATATCGTGGTAGGGCCGGAAACGATTGCCGTCAATCAAAAGAGATTCAGGGCGGATTTGAAGTTGATCGATACTGCGGTGCATGGCCAAAAAAGAAGCATTCAGAATATTGATTTCGTCAATTTCTGTGGGGTTCACTTGAGCAACCGCCCAAGCCAAGGCTGCGTCTTCGACAATGGTTCGAGCTTCGTAACGCCGTTTTTCGGAAAGTTGTTTGGAATCATTGAGTAGCGGGTGGCCAAAATCTTTTGGTAAAATAACAGCTGCGGCAAATACAGGCCCAGCAAGGCAGCCCCGACCAGCTTCGTCACACCCCGCCTCTACCAAAGTAGTATCGAAAAAAGCTTTTAACATTTATAAATCCACTTGTGAAAAATTAAAGCCGGTAAGATAAAAATTCTGTTTGCGTTTATCTGCTTTTATTTCTAATTTATCGCAACACCCTTCTATTGCCAAAATCATCAACAAAAGTACGTCCCTGTAGTCGGATTCTGCAAGGCAAATGACAACAAAAAGCAGATTCGACTAAGCCGGACAAGCAACTTTTTAATCGTTCAGTTTATTCTTTTGTTAGAAGTCGCAAACCAAATTAAAACCAAGTACTGAAAACATCTACAAAAATACCGCTATGAATCGATTTATAGCGCTACTCTTCTTCTCGCTACTTTCACTGGGCTTGGCTGCTCAGGGAATTACCGTTAGCGGAAGGGTAGTCGATGCAGACACCAAGGAGGGACTACCATTTAGTAGTGTTTATTTTGAGGGTACGACTATCGGTACCTCCACCGATATCGATGGGTATTACGAGCTTTCCTCTGAAACCCCTTATGACTCAATTACGGTATCAGCCATAGGTTATGATAAGGTGTCCAAACTAATCCGTGGCGATACTGCTCAAACCATTAATTTCTTTCTTTCCTCGGCTGATATCACATTAGAAGAAGTGGTCGTCTTTGCTGGCGAAAACCCCGCCAATCAAATCGTTCGGAACATTATCGAAAACAAAAAGAACAACCGAATTGATAATAACAACAGTTATCAATTTGAGACGTATAAAAAAATTGAACTTGATCTCGAAAATATTAGTGAAGAACTAAAGGAAAGTAAAATACTTAAACCCTTTTCCTTCATATTTGAAAATATTGATAGCACCTCTGACGAAAAGCCTTTCCTTCCGGTTTATATTAATGAAGTTATTTCGGATGTCTTTTATGTCAAGAGTGAGGGAACGCCCAAAAAAGTTGTAAAAGGACAACGAACTTCGGGCGTAAAAAATAAATCTATCGCTGAATATATCCAGCAAATTCGCTCAGATTATAGCGTTTATGATGACTGGATTTATGTACTCGAAAAGCCTTTCGCCAGCCCTTTTTCTGATGGAGGCTTGTTTTATTATGAGTACTACATTATTGATAGTACTTACATCAACGACCAATGGAGCTACAAACTAAAATTCAAGCCGAAACGGAAGCAGGAAAATACCTTTTATGGTGACTTTTGGGTCGCTGATTCTACATTTGCCGTAGAGCGCCTCAACATGCGGATGAGTACAGATGCTAATATTAACCTCGTTAGCCGGGTTATCATTTTCCACGAATTTGATACGCTCGGTGGCCAATGGGTTCCTCTAAAAGAAAAACTAGTGGTAGATTTTACTGCCACCGAAAATGCGCCCGGAATTATAGGACGACATACGCAAACGTATAAAAACATACGCATTAACCAGAACGGAATTAAGGAGATTTACCAAAAGGTGGATCCGGATTATGATTCGGAAGAAGAAGAAAATGAAAGTGAAGCCTTCTGGCAGGATGTTCGGCACGAACCACTAAGCGAAAATGAACGTGCGGTTTATAGTATGATCGATAGTATCAAAAATGTTCCGATTTACCAGACTTATGTACAGGTGCTCGAAACTATTTTTACGGGCTACTACGAACTCGGTAATTTCGACATTGGCCCCTATTTTTCTATTTACAGCAACAACCCTGTGGAGGGTCACCGCATCCGACTAGGTATGCGCACCAATTCAGGCTTCAGCAAACGAATCAGGCTGGGCGGATTTTTGGCTTACGGTTTTCGAGATGAAGACTTCAAGTATGGCGGCCAATTTGATTGGATGATCAACAAAAACCCTCGAATTGTGGGTGGGGTTGCGTATAAAAAAGACATTAGCCTCAACAGTGAAAACAGCGAGACTTTTCAGGATGGTGATTTATTTTCTGGGACTTTCCGCCGCGATATTTATCAAAAACTAATACAGGTAGAGGAAGCCAAAGTCTTTTTTGAGCGCTATTGGCGCAATGGCTTCTCCAATCGTTTGACATTACTACATCGGTATATGGATCCGTATGGCCGTCTGACTGACGAAGGCGCTGGATTCAATTATTCCTTTTTACCAGACCAAGATGCCCTCAGCGATGTAGATACTACCATTCGAACGACCGAATTTATTTTCAAAACACGCTATGCTTTTAAGGAAGATTTTATTGATGCTGGCTATGATCGCGTGAGCCTTGGCTCCAAATACCCGATCATTGAATTCCAATATACGCTTGGCGCAAAAGGCGTGCTCAATAGCGATTACAACTACCACAAACTATCGCTTTTCTATCGCCACTATTTCCTCATTAATCCGATTGGGTGGACCTCCTATCGCTTTAAAGCAGGTAAGGTTTTTGGTACATTGCCATTTTTATTGGCAGAAGTACACCCCGGGAATGAAGCTTATTTTTCCAGTAGAGGTGCCTTCAATACTATGAATCGTTACGAATTTGCGAGTGACACTTACTTTAGCTTATTCGTAGAGCATCATTTTGACGGTTATATTTTAAATAAAATCCCACTCATTCGAAAGCTCAAGCTGCGTAGTGTCGTCTCCTTTAAGGCCGTCATAGGTAGCCTTTCGGCAGATAATAAAGCGGCAAACTTGAATTACCGCGATGAATTTGACGAGCTACCACCTTTCCAAACTTATACCGGATTTACGACGCCATCCAGAGAGCCATTCATGGAAGCGGGAGTCGGTATTGAAAATATTTTCAAGGTATTTCGAGTGGAGGCTATGTGGCGATTAAACTACCTGGACAATCCGGAGGCAACGAAGTTTAATATCCTGGCAGGTGTTGCATTTTATTTCTGATGCAAGATAGATTTTTTGTAAATTGATTCAACAAATTTATAAACATCAAAACCTGACCCTATGGATATTAACTGGTTAGCTATTGTGGCCGCAGTCGTTGCCAACATGGTACTCGGATTCGTTTGGTACCATCCAAAAGTATTTGGAACCGCGTGGATGAAGTCCATCAATAAAACACAAGATGAACTCATGCAAGGTTTTAATCCAGGCTTGACTTACAGCCTAATGATTGCTCTTGGTTTTATATTAGCACTTTACCTAAAAGCCAATCTATTTGTTACACACATGGAAAACAATATAGATGGTAGTTTCCACACCTTCAAACATGGTGCATTTCACTCCGCCGCTCTGGCTATCGCTATTGTTGCTCCGGTAACCATTATTAATGGTATGTTTGAAAGAAAAAGCTTCAAAAATATGTTTATCCATATTGGTTACTGGATCGTGAGTTTCGCTATCATGGGCGGGATCGTAGACGTCTGGAAGTAATCAAATTGTAAAAAACACAATAGAGAGAAAACCAATTAAACAAAAAATCGGTTAGTCCGATGATATTGTTTTTATTGGTACATCCGCCTAATTGCGGAAAAGCTTTTCTTGTAAGGAAAAGCTACACGACCCAAGCGAACTTATGAGATACCGGATTCTCTCTATTGTTGTTTTTATCTTGCTCGCCCTTGCAAGTATCTTTCAGCTATTTGATCTAAAATTTGCATTCGACTTTGAGCAGTTTTTCCCGGAAGGGGATGAAGACCTGGCCTTCTTTCAGGATTTCATCAAAGAGTTTGAAGCAGATGATAATTTCATGCTGGTGGCAGTCCGCCGCGATGATGGTGTATTTGAGCAGGATTTTTTGGAACGTTTTCATGACTTTACACTAAAAACTCGAGAACTTCCACATGTGCTCGAAAGCCAATCGCTTACCAAGTTTTCTTACCCCGTTCGCACTCCTTTTGCCATTACCTCCATTCCGGCTATTCATATTGATAATCCATCAAGATACGCCGCAGACCGAGAACGCCTTCTCAATGATGAGCGCTTTGTACACAACCTGATTAGTGAAGATGCCAAAACACTGGTAGTGTTCATGAAAACGGTCAACAGTATTCAACTAGACGAAGCAGAAGAGTTGATGGTATCCATGGATTCATTGATTCAGCAATATAATTTTGAGGAATATCACTATCTGGGCAGACCATACTTCCAACGAGAATTGGTAGACATGCAAAAGCGTGAAATTACGATTTCGGCTATCGTCTCCGGATTCTTGGTGTCGATTATCATGTTTATTATTTTCAGAAAACCTTGGGGTATTGGTGTGGCCTTGTTTTCTATTGGCCTGGGAATGCTTCTTTTTATGGGCTTCATGGGTGGTGCTAATAGGGAACTCAATGCCATGTCAGCACTTTATCCGGTACTGATGATTATTGTAGGTACCTCTGACGTGATCCATATCATGTCAAAATATATTGATGAACTTCGGAAAGGCAATGATCGAAAAACGGCCATAATGACCACGATCAAGGAAATTGGTTTGGCAACTTTGCTCACTTCCATTACGACGGCCATCGGGTTTGCGTCTTTGTTGACAAGCCGAATAACACCTATCCGTGATTTTGGTTTGAATGCAGCTACAGGGGTATTGATTGCCTATATTACTGTGATATTTTTTACGACTGCTGTTTTATCCTTCTTCAAAACGGAACAGATTATCAAACTGGGAAGAGGAAGTTCTTTCTGGGACAAAGCAATGGATTGGTCTTATCATTTCACCAAAAAATATCCGCGTGAAATTGCCATAGGTGGGGTATTGACAATTGTCTTGAGTTTTGTGGGTATCTCCCAAATCACAACCAACTACAACATCATCAATAATATGCCGACTGGGGCGAAAATAACCGAGGATTTCTACTTTTTTGAGCGGGAACTCACCGGTTTTAGGCCCCTCGAGTTTGCTATTTATGTACAAGGCGACTATAAAGCGACCGATTATGAAGTTGTCAAAGAAATTGACAAAGTAGAGCAACACCTTCGTCAATTTGATCAATTGCAAGCAATTGGATCGGTAACAGCCGTTTACAAAAGCATCAATCAGATGTATGGCAACAATAATCAGGAGGCCTACAAAATTCCGGAAAGCAAAGAAAAGTTTCAGCAATACAAACGCATGGCAGATCGGATTCCAAAGATGGGTATGAATGTACTGGTGAGCAAAGATGAAAAAAAGGCCAGAATCACTTCCCGAATCTTTGATTTAGGAGCCGACTCCATCAAAGTTTTTGGTAATCGCCTTGATAACTGGATTGAAACCAATACAGATACCAGTATTATTAAAGTACAACGAACAGGTACAGGGGTTATCATCGATAAAAATGCGGAGTACATTCGCCGCAACTTGTTGCAAGGCCTGGGTATGGCTATATTAATTGTTAGTGTTTTGATGGCCATGTTGTTCCGCAACCTTAAGATGCTCATGATTTCATTGGTTCCCAATATCGTACCGTTGCTCTTGGCGGGTGCATTATTAGGCTATCTGGGTATTGAGTTGGAAGCCGGTGTTTCGATTGTTTTTGCGGTTATTTTTGGAATAGCAGTGGATGACACTATCCATTTTCTGAGTAAATTCAAGCTTGCGCGAAATAAAGGTCTGGGCATAGAAGAATCCCTCCGGATTACTTTCATGGAAACAGGGAAAGCTATTTGCCTGACGACGGTCATTTTGTTCTTCGGGTTTCTGATCATGTTATTTAGTGTGCATCCACCTAGTGTTACGATCGGCCTTTTGATTAGTCTGACCTTGTTCAGTGCACTAATTGCTGACCTTACGCTCATTCCGCTCATGATTCGTTGGTTGATGAAAGATTAAAAAGAGTTGATATGTCATTATTGGATTTAGCGAAAGCGGAATTATTGCGCAGTAATGCAGACAAGCGCCATCCATTCAGGTATTTTACACTGGGAACGCTAAGCGAGTACCCGGAGTTGAGAACAGTAGTCAAACGAAAGACGGAAAATGAACTCGAAACCATCCTTTTTACGGATAGTCGAACACCAAAAGTAGAGCAGATTAGACAAAATAATAAAGTCAGCCTGCACTTTTATCATCCCAAAAAGAAACTACAAATTCGAATAAACGGACAAGCTGAATTGATCGAAGAAGGGCATACAGACTATGACGAATTTTACAATCAAATAAAAAGTGCCCCTTCTTTGAAAGATTATACCACTCAAAAAAGGCCAGGAACGGAGGTGAAAGAAGAGTCACAAATTCTATTTGGTGATGATATTCATTTTATAGCAATTCGGGTACATCCGGAGTATCTGGATATTCTACAACTAGGTTCTGATCATCATCAACGCTCCGCTTATTTCAAAAATGGTCGGGAGTGGGAAGAAAAAGTGTTGGTTCCTTAGTTCCAAAAAGTTGATGAAGCTGTAGTTTTGGGCTAGCCACTAATGTAGTCTACATGAATCGCTCTTCTTCACTTTGGGTTAGCTTGTTTTTTGCCCTCTATCTCGTTTTGGGCTTATCCATAGTTTCTGATTATGGTATCAGTTGGGATGAAGCCAAACAACGTCGAAATGGATTAATTTCACTTGACCACATTATTCGCACCACTGGCTTGCCTTTACCATTGAGTTTGCCAGATGTAAATTTAGAAACTTCTGGTGGTCGGCAATATACCGTACTCTTTCCTATTATTTCAGCCACAGTAGAACGAGCTTTGGGTTTGGAGGATAATTTTAGAGGTCGTTTTTTGATGCGGCATGTATTGACGTTTTTACACTTTTGGGTAGGCTGTATCTTTCTATTTCGCTTACTGCAAATGCGACTCAAAAATACATGGCTGGCCTTGCTTCTCACGGCTTGCTTTATTGCAACGCCCCGCATTTTTGCCCATTCATTTTACAATCCTAAAGACATCATACTGCTGAGTTTGTACATTATTGGTGCCTTTTATTTGGTGCGATACTTTGAGCAACCTAACTGGAAACGAGCCGTTCATTTTGCAATTGCGACCGGACTAGTTATAAACAGCCGCATTCTCGGCTTGATGATTCCTGTATTTGCTATAGGATTTGCTGTTTTTTTGCTTTCGCAAAATTGGACCGCTGTAGCTAAACGCCATCAATTACTTCGTACATTTCTGGTTTATCTGGTATTGGCATCCGGCTGGTCGTTGCTTCTATTTCCCTATGCATGGGGCGCTCCGCTGGAGCGTACTCGAGAATCCTTCGAACTCATGGCTAATTTCCCATGGGGATCGTCCGTGTTGTACCTTGGACAATTTATTAAAGGAGAACATATCCCTTGGCACTATCCATATGTTTGGATGGCAATTACTATTCCAATACCTTATCTGATCCTTATGTTGTTAGGTATTGGGCAATTATGCGTAAGTATTGTGCCGAAAATTAATCCATTTAAACCTCGCCGATGGAATACAGATGAAATAATTGATCTAACCGCTTTGGCATTATTAGCCGGCCCTTTTATAGCTATAACGCTATTTCAATCGACGATTTATAATGGTTGGCGGCAATTATTTTTTGTGTATCCAATTATGATTCTGATAGCGGGTATTGGCTTGCAGCATTATCTGCTGAATCCTTCTACCAAGTGGCGTGCAGGCAAATGGAAAGTAGCAAGGTGGATATCTATTGGACTTAGCATCTACGTATTAGGAATATGTTTTTGGATGTATCAGCAACATCCGCATCAACAAGTTTATTTCAACCAATTGGCAGGATCGCAAAAAGTGTATCGTTTTGACATGGATTACTGGGGCCTAGCCTACAAGCAGGCGATGGAGGAGTTGTACTATCGAGACACAACCGACATCATACAAATCAAATGTGCGAATTATGTTTGCGAAGAAAATTATCGTTTTTTGCCCGCACACATCAAAGAGCGCGTTAAGCTCCGATATCAACCTCAATTTGGAGAATATTTCCTTTCCAATTTCAGGCGACCAGCTGAATTTGAAAAATTCACAAGTGGGCAATACCCTTATGCGTTTCCGTTTTTCTTTATCGAAGTAGACAAAGAGCCAATAATCGGTGTATATCGTTTACACTAAAACTTCTAGTTCTTCAAAAATTTCGTCGAGTTGATCAAAAGACTTGTAGCCCACTTTTTCTTCTTCACCTCCAACGACATTGATGCCGAGTGGATTCAGATCGCTAAGCATTTGCTCGATTTCTGGAGGAGGAAAACTGATGCTCAACAAAATTGGGAAGCGATCGCAAATATCTTTCAGCCAGTCGTAAGAAACCGGTTTCCCATCTTGAATATCTTTCCAACTAATGCCATTTTTATCGAAGTTGAGTAGGAAAGTAGCCGCTTGCGCGGAAAAAGCATCCAATTGCTCTTCGATATCCACATCTGTGGTATCAGTTGCGACGATAATTTCTTTAATCACTGGAATATCAGCCTGTAACTCGATAAGTGTTTCCACGGAAGTGAAAGGCCCGACCTGAATCGTTTCTAAGTTGAGCAGATCGATACCCGACTGAATATCATCAGCCGATTGTAAGTCAAATTCACCTACGATGGTGACACCATCTACCCATTCTTTGATAGCATTCATATCTTTGGGAGCGATATAGTGTTCATCTTGTGGATTGAGGCAAAAGCCCAGCCACTCTACTTCCCAAGCTGCAAAATAGCGGGCATCCGTAAGGTTGGTAATACCGCTTGCTTTTACTTTTGTTTTTAGCATAATTTCCGGATTAAGCGACAAAGGTAATACAAATCGTAGCTTAGATTTGTTTCCGAAAAGGAAATGACAATAATTTCAAAAAAACAAGTACCGTGAAAAAGAAAAACTACGTTGAACAAGTATATGAAATTACGCGTCTAATTCCATATGGGCGGGTTAGTACTTATGGTGCGATTGCCGATTATTTGACTCTTGGCTCAGCGCGTATGGTGGGTTGGGCCCTAAATAAGAGTTTTTCTGCCGATGGTGTTCCGGCACATCGGGTAGTCAACCGCAAGGGAGAGCTTAGTGGCCGCAGTCATTTTCCCAGCCCGGGTATGATGCAAGCACTGCTCGAAGCAGAAGGAGTAGAAGTGAAAGACGATAAAATAGTAGATTTTAAAGCCCTGTTTTGGCATCCAGAGGAATTAGAAAATCTTTGATAATAACCAAAAATATTTCCGATGAAGCGATTGATTGTATTAAATGTATGTTTGTTTTTGGCTCTTGGCCTATTTGCGCAAAGCAATGTAATAGGAACCTGGAAGACGATAGACGATAAAACAGGAGAAGCTAAATCACATGTCAAAATTTATGAAAAAGACGGCAAGTTGTTTGGCAAAATCACAAAACTGTTGTCGGCCGAGCCAGATAGAAAATGCGATGCCTGTGACGGTGACAAAAAAGACAAGCCAATTATGGGCATGATCATCATAGAAGATATGAAACCTTATCAAGATTACTGGCGAAAAGGAAACATCTTAGATCCGGAGAGTGGGAATGAATATGGCTGTACTATCTGGCTCGAAGATGGTAAAAAAGACGAGCTAAAAGTGAGGGGTATACACTGGACTGGATTGTACCGAACGCAGACCTGGTATCGCGTAAAATCTTAAGGATTTGATATTCAGAATTTGGTATTAAAAAAAACTTAAAGCCCGAACAATATTTGTTTGGGCTTTATAGTTTAGTAATGGAAAGATTCAAGGGAATAACTTGCATTATTGAATTTTTTTTCGGTCCGTTTTCGAGTCCATTCTAAAAATTCAATCTGGCGTAAGTTGTTTCGGAATTTTTGATCTTATATCATCAATTACCTAACACAATTCGTTGTATGAAGCAAACTTACACTGAAAATGATTTATTGCGGTATCTCTATAGAGAGACCTCTGTTACTGACACATTAGCAATTGAAGATGCAATGGCAGCAGACAGAAACCTAACCGAAGCTTTTGAAGGTATGCAAGAAGCATTTAACCAACTACCACGCGTAAAGTTTGGCCCTTCAAAAAGCAGCATTGAAAAGATTTTGAGCTACAGTAAGGAAACTGCTCTGGAAGAGCAGCCTTAATCGAACTGAAGTGATCATTGTTATGTGAGTATGGTTGGTGTACCAACCTTCAGTATTAAAGGTACACTCAGATAACCCGAGAAATGATCAATAACTTTAGTTAAGTAGCGAAATTACGTTATCCAGAAGCCCTTGGCACCCTAATGCTAAGGGCTTTTTTCACTTCTTTCCACTACGCTTGCCGTTATTTCTCGCTTTTTAAAACTATTTTTGTAGTCTTTGTTCGGAGCTTACAAAATCAAACATTTTGTAAATTATTTAGGAACGAATTTTGATTTTTTAAACAAAAAATTTATTTTTGTTTTGTAATCGAAACAATTTGTTCTCCGTGAGAAAATCTGTATATCATGTCTAACGAAAAAGAATCAAAATTAAAAGCATTACAGCTAGCTGTTGATCGCCTTGAAAAAACCTATGGTAAAGGTACGATCATGCGTTTGGGCGACTCTCAAATCGTCAAAGCAGAAGTAATCCCAACCGGCTCTTTAAGCCTTGATGTAGCACTTGGAATCAATGGATATCCAAAGGGAAGAGTGGTTGAAATTTATGGGCCGGAGTCATCTGGTAAAACGACTTTGGCTATTCACGCTATTGCGGAATGCCAAAAAAACGGAGGTATTGCAGCTTTTATTGATGCAGAGCACGCCTTTGACCGTTTTTATGCAGAAGGCCTTGGCGTTGACACCGAAAACCTGTTGATTTCTCAGCCGGATAACGGAGAACAAGCACTTGAAATTACCGAAAACCTGATTCGCTCAGGTGCTATTGATATTATTGTTATTGACTCAGTAGCAGCATTGGTACCAAGAAGTGAGATCGAAGGTGAAATGGGGGACTCCAAAATGGGGCTTCAGGCACGTTTGATGTCACAGGCCATGCGTAAACTGACTTCTGCAATTGGTCGTACCAAGTGTTGTTGTATTTTCATCAACCAGCTTCGTGAAAAAATCGGAGTGATGTTTGGTAACCCTGAAACAACAACAGGTGGTAATGCTTTGAAATTCTACGCTTCTATGCGATTGGATATTCGTAAGACCGGATCTGCGATCAAAGATAAAGAGGGCAATGTTGTAGGTAACCACGTGAAAGTGAAAGTTGTGAAAAACAAACTAGCGCCTCCATTCCGTATTGCTAACTTTGATATTATGTATGGTGAGGGTGTTTCGAAAACAGGTGAAATCGTAGATTTAGGCGTTGATCATGATATCATTGGTAAGAGTGGTGCTTGGTACAGCTATGATGGTGCCAAAATTGCACAGGGACGCGAAGCTGCGAAGCAGTTTTTGATGGACAATCCTGAAGTTGCACTCGAAATAGAAGCAAAGATCAAGTCAAAAATTACGGGGGTTGAAGAGCCACCTTCTGAAGGCGGTGGTTCTAAAGCAGAAAAAGCAGATGATGAAAAAGCTGCTGCTGCCAAGAAAAAGAAGTAACTTTGTAAATGATATGGGAATAATCGCAAATAGATTATTTCCTTGTTACTGATGCATTTTGTTTAATTTGATTATATCCAAAACAGGCATTCGATGAATGCCTGTTTTTTTTATTCAGTCCACTCGAAAGTTTCCATCATTTTAAAAATATCATCCTTAATAAACTTATATACTGGCTGAAGGGAATCAGTATTGATCTGAGTATTGAAATAAAGAGCTCCTCTGAAAAAATGCTCATTTTTATCCGTCAAAAAAAACTGAAAAGGAGATGCAGCAGGGCCTTCGATTGAAAAAGCCATTCCTTCTACATCATTACCCTTGTCAATGCGCATTTCATCAATATAATTTGCTCGTTTATTGTGCCAGTCTACCAAGTCAAATGCATCTTTTTTTAATTCTTCAAAAGATTTATTTTCAGCACCAATCGGATAATAACTACAGTGGATCCTACAATCAAACTGCTTTACATAAATATCAAACCAACAAGGGTGGATAGGTTTTTCATCAAAATAGGTAGTGTCTTGCTGGATTTTGGCGTAAGCCGGATATTGAAAGGTAAAATCACAAAAATCTTTATCTAGATTTAAATAAGCTTTTTCAGGATATTTTATCCGTGGATATGCCCTTGGTTTGGGACTAGGAATGATTTCTTCTCCACAAGCAGATAAAAACAGAGCAAAAATAACGAGGGTCGCAACAATTCTATTTGTAAACATTAATTCCAACTTTTGGAAGCGTGATTAAAACCTGAACAATTCTTCGTTTGCTTACCTGAACGATCTTGAATACATAATCATTGTAAGCTACTTCTGTTTCCTTTTTGGGTAATTCTCCAATTAATTCGAGTATAAGCCCAGCCACGGTATCAGACTCTCCTTTAACATCATCAAATGCACTAGTGTCAATACCGATAATTCGGCAAACATCATTGAGCAAGGTTTTACCTTCAAACAAAAAATTATAATCATCTAATTGTCGATAGACAACTTCTTCGTCTTCATCAAATTCATCCTTGATTTCACC
>JALEHC010000239.1 GCA_022763215.1 Saprospiraceae bacterium | reverse complement strand
CGAAGGTCTTTTAGTCCCGTTCGAATGGCTTCTTCCGAAATATTAAAATGTGGTTCGAGTTCCTGAATGGCTTGCAGACTCGTTTGCAAATTCTGTACTTGGTAACTTCCACCAAGTTGCAATCGCAAAAGGGGATACTTTAATACACCTTCATAAAATACATCAAATACAATGCTCCCCGGATTAATCTGGGTAGGTTGGGCATGATAATGATCATCAGCAAAAACGATAGGAGCTTGCACGGTAGCTGCTGTTTGCATAAAAACATCTGTCGTTTCTTCTTGTCTTTCACCAATAACAACCGGAATATTCTCCTTGATAATACCAGCTTTTTCTTTGGCGATTAATGGCAGGGTATCGCCAAGGTATTGCATATGATCATAGGAAATATTGGTAATGACACTTACCAGAGGCGAAATGATGTTGGTGCTGTCGAGACGCCCACCCATGCCAACTTCGATGACGGCCACGTCCACATTTTCTTTCGCAAAATAATCAAATGCTAAGGCGACTGTAATTTCGAAGAAGGAGGGGCTGACTTCTTCTATCAGTGTTTTGTTTTGTTCAACAAATTCGATGACGGCCTGCTCACTGATAAATGTTCCGTTTATTTTTATGCGTTCTCTGAAGTCTTTATAATGAGGAGAAGTATAAAGCCCAACCTTCAGTCCACTTGCCTGAAGTACAGCTGAAATCATGTGTGCGGTACTACCTTTTCCGTTCGTACCTCCGATATGAATACTCTTAAATTTTTCTTGTGGCTGGCCCAAGGCTTTCGCCAAATGCAGAATGTTGCTCAAATCCTTTTTGAAAGCAGTAGGACCAACTCGTTGGAACATGGGCAGTTGCCGAAATAGATATGCAATTGTTTCACTATAGGTCATATGCATGATTTAGTAGCGCAAAAGTAAATTTCTATTTCGACATCTGCATCAATTATTTCTGCTGAATCTGTTAATCACACTCTTCTTGATTTTCAAACGGAGGTAAGTTGGGGTCAAATGCACCTTCTCCATTGTGTTGAATTGGGAATGTGCATGCCATCCATGAGTTAAGCTGATTTTCTTCGGTGACACAAGGAATACTACATGCAGTCGCCTCCAGTACAAATTCTTGCCCACTATCCGCTTTTACAGTAATGGAGTAGAAAAACAAGCCTTCATAAATGCTGCCATCTCCGACTTGACCATCCCATAACTGAAAAAAAGAAGGTGGCGTCAAGTCAGATAATTCAAGAATTAGATCCTGATCTTCATTTTTGATTTGTACATCTATGGTACCTTCAAAATCATTGGTAGTATAAAAACCGAATAAATCATTGATACCATCAAAGTTGGGCGTAAATGCATTGGGGATAAAAAAAGCAAAATTACCAAAGGTAAAAGAACCAGTTTCTGCCGGACAACAAGCCTCGTAAGGATTAGCTGGGCTGTCATCATCATTTTGGCAAGCAACCAAAATACCTGACAGCAATAAGAAAACAAGTATACGTTTCATGCTTGGTTATTTGATGAATAGTTATTCTAATATACGCATAAAAAAAGGGGCCAAAGGCCCCAAATATTATTCGTTCTTGGTTAATTATTATCTGTCTGTTTTACCGAACTTGGCGTAAAGGTAAACGAAAGAATTTCTTATTTCAATCGGAAATTATAGGTAATAGTACCACATTGCTTGTCCACAACCCCTTCCTTAAAACGCCATTTTTTGGCACTGGCTACTGCCAAGTTACGTAGAGTAGAGCTTGAGCTGGTTGTACCTTTTTGGGTTACCTTTGCGGAAATAACACCACCTGATTCGTTTACACAAACTTCCACTACAACCGTACCCGTTTCTTGCGAATTGTCGGTTGGCGTATGAGAACGAACAACTCCGCGGTCGCTCAGACCACCACCTACCTGACCTGAACCTGTGCTAATACCGTCGAGTTTTGAAGCATCCGGATCACCATCTGGATCACCTTGGTTGCCAGGTTTGCCGGTGTTGCCTTTGCCATCACCATCGCCAAAAAGTCCGCCAATTTCGTTTTTAAGCTTGTCGGCTTCTGCTTTTTTACGGGCTTCTTCTGCTTCGCGTTCTTTTCTTTCTTTTTCTTTACGCTCGCGCTCTTTGCGTTCTCTTTCTGCTTTTTCGCGAGCTTCCTGCTGTTTTTTCTTTTCTTCTTCTGCTTTCTTTAAGGCTACTTCGTCTGGAGCATCATCTGTAATGACTTCTCTATCAGGCGTAGGCTCTGTTTCTTGTGGCTCTTCTTCCACCGGTTCTTCTACCGGATCATCTTCGGGGACTTCCTCTGCGGCTTCTTCCTCTTGTTCTTGTTCTTCGGCAACAACCGGCTCGGAAGGGCCCGCATTCTCCTCGCCTTCGCCTACATCAGGTAAGCCGAGATTGACTAGAATACCTTCTTGTCCAGGCGGTGGATCAGGTAATTCGAGGAACGGCCATAGTGCCAACAGGATCAGCAGAATATGCACGATCATACTCACGATCATGCCCCGTTTTTTATTCTTCTCTTCTTGTTGAGTTGCCAGTGTATCCATTCGAATTTTTAGTTTTTATATCCTTGAAACGTATAAAACGCTGAAAGTCATCTATGTTTGGTATCAATTTAGAGTTTTTTAACCTCCGGTTCAACGAAAAGTTAAGGCTTGGTCAACGGCTTACCTTTATTCCGGCTCTGCGGCCAAACGTCCATTGACATCATAGCGCAATGCAAGGTCCATCACCGCTACTACATCTTCGATAGGCGCATCATTATCTGGAGCAATTAATATATTTCGTTTTGATTTTTTAATTCTCCTCATATTGGCAAATCGCTTTTCAAGATCTTCGATTGAAATACGTTTGCGATTAAGATAATATCGACCACTGCCAGAGATTTTTACCTCATCGATATCAGATACGGTTGTTGTGCTGGTTTTTGAGCTTCCTGGTAGCTTCAGGTTGAGTGAGTTAGGGGCGACCAGTGAAGAAGTCAGCATGAAAAAGATCAACAACAGAAAGATGATATCTGTCAGAGAAGACATACTAAACTCCGCACTAACTTTATTTCGCTTTTTAATTCCCATGGATCATGATTTAGGTTGTGTCGCAATGATGGCTTTTACTTTAAGACGAGCCGCAATATCCATCACATTACGAATTAGTGCAAATGGCGTTCCTACCTCAGAAACGATTGTAACGGTTACATTTTCTCGGTTATCGGTAGTACGCACTTCCTGGCGCAGAATTTTTTCCATAGCTCTCGGAGAGACTTCCTGGTTGTTCAACTTGTGAACACCATCACTAGTAATCGAAACGACTACAGAAGTGGAAGCCACCGTTTTAGAATCCGATTGAGGCAACTCGAAAGGTTCGATTTGCACAAAGTTGGAGGTGAGCATGAAAAAGATCAGCAACAGAAAGATAATATCTGTCAAAGAAGACATACTAAACTCCGCACTTACCTTATTTCGCTTTTTTAAACCCATACAATGACTTTTGACGGTGATGAATTAGCTAGTGGCTTACCTT
>JALEHC010000029.1 GCA_022763215.1 Saprospiraceae bacterium | reverse complement strand
TGATGGCGTTTCGAAAGAAGATCAGCAAAAATTCAGAGATAGCCTCTATTATCTGTCGATCGAAACATCAGAACAAGCGGATTATGCACAAGTCAAAAACCGCCTAAAAGAATTGGATGGCCAATGCCATACTCAGGGCAACTACTTGTTCTACTTGTCGACACCTCCGTTTTTGTACAATATCATTCCGGCCAATCTGGCTCACCACGGTCTTAATGATGAAACAGATGGCTGGAAACGTCTAGTCATCGAAAAGCCTTTTGGCTACGACCAACCATCTGCTGCCAAGCTAAATAGTGAACTACAACAGTATTTTGAGGAAGATCAGATCTATCGTATCGATCATTACCTTGGTAAAGAAACCGTTCAAAACTTATTGGTTACCCGCTTTGCAAATGGCTTTTTTGAGCCGCTCTGGAACAGAAACTATATCAGCCATATCGAAATTACTTCTGCTGAAAAGCTAGGTGTAGAAAAAAGAGGTGGCTACTATGATAAATCAGGTGCTTTGCGCGATATGTTGCAAAATCACCTCCTCCAAATTGTCGCTCATGTGGCTATGGAACCACCTATCAATAGCGGTGCGGAGGCTATAAGGAATGAAAAACTGAAGCTATTTCAGTCTATCCGTCCAATCAAAGAAGAAGAAGTTGAAGATTTTGTGATTCGTGGCCAGTATACCAAATCCATGATCAGAGGCGAAGAAGTCCCCGGATACCGCGAAGAAGAAGGCGTACCAGAAGAATCAAAAACGGAGACTTTTGTAGCTGTTAAGTTTTTTATCGATAACTGGCGTTGGGCAGATGTTCCGTTTTATATTCGAACAGGTAAACGACTACCAACAAAAGTGACAGAAGTGGTCATTAATTTCAAGTCACCACCTCATCCGCTTTTTAATCAGGAAATGGAACACAGCCACAACCAACTCATTATGCGCATCCAGCCTAATGAAGGCTTGGCTCTACGTTTTGGTATGAAAGTGCCCGGCGCAGGGTTTAAAGTCAAGGATGTACAAATGGACTTTCACTACTCTGACCTGACCGATGCGCACATACCAGAAGCCTATGAACGCCTACTGCTCGACGGCATGAAAGGCGATGCCACACTTTATGCACGCGGCGATAGTGTCGAAGCAGCTTGGGAATTTGTAGATCCTATTATCAGGGCTTGGAAAAATAATCCAGACATCAAACTTTATGGTTATCCGGCGGGTACCTGGGGCCCCGATGTAGCCGATGAAATGCTCGAAGGGGATTTTAGTTGGCGGAATCCCTGCAAAAATTTGACAGGTTTTAACGACTTTTGCGAACTTTAAGGTTCAAGTGCCCTTAAATGGCGGCTCGTTGGCCGCAAAAAGAATCATAAACAGCCCAATATGCAATCAGATATCAAAATCTACGAAGATAATCCTGCGGTAGCAGCCGCTTTCGCGGAATACCTAAAAAACTGGCTCGACCAGCGTGGCGTCGTGCATATCGCGCTGTCTGGCGGCAGTACACCTAAATTGTTGTTTGATTTATTGGCTGACCAATATATGCAAGACATTAAGTGGGAACAGATCCACTTCTATTGGGGAGACGAGCGCTGTGTGCCGCCCGATGATTCTGAAAGCAATTTCAAAACGGCTAATGACCTGCTCCTCAAAAACATCGTTGTTCCTCCTGGCAACATCCACCGTATTCAGGGCGAAGATGATCCTGCGGAAGAAGCAAAACGATATAGCCAAGAGATCATCAACCATGTGCCAGCTACTGCCGGCAGACCGACTTTTGATCTGATCATACTGGGCATGGGGGCCGACGGCCATACTGCTTCTATTTTCCCAGATCAGATGGAATTACTTCGCTCTGACCAAATCTGCGAAGTAGCAACCCACCCGGAAACTGGCCAGAAAAGAGTAACACTTACCGGCAGAATTTTGAATAATGCCTTGCAAACTATTTTCCTGGTAACAGGCAGTAGCAAATCGGCTATCGTAAAAACAATACTCGGAAAAGAAGAAGGATATCTTAAATATCCGGCTGCTCATGTTCATCCTTCGCATGGCGAACTAGCATGGTTTTTGGACGAAGCAGCCGCAAGCGACTGGAAAGCAGCACAATGATAACATCGCCTCTAAAGCATATACTGAAAAGTCCGGATACCGGACAGCCTTTGACTTGGGACGAATTTGGCGAAAGCCTGAAAACCTCCGACGGACTCGTCTATCCGGTAAAAAACGGAGTCCCCATTTTAGTTCCAACTGACCAAGAAGAAGTAGTTGCGGATAGTCAGCAACACGAGCAGCGTGGTACGCACTTTCACTACCTCGATCATTATCAGAAAGATGCGGAAGTCTTCGATTATTTTCAGGAATTTCCGGATGGTGCCTCTATTCACGAAAATCAACGATTGCATGAAACGATCATCAGGTCTGTGCCTGCAAATGCAACGCATATACTGGATGTAGGCTGTGGCAAAGCTTGGGTGAGTGCACATTTTTGCCCGAAAGGGAAAGCAGTATACTCCATGGATATTTCCACTGTAAATCCGGTAAAAGCCATTCAAAAATATCCTTTCGAAAATCATTTTGGTGTGGTAGCGGATGTATTTTCACTGCCTTTTCAGGCAAATGCTTTTGACTGTATTATCGCTTCTGAAATTATTGAGCATGTGCCTGATCCACGGACTTTTATTGCTCGGCTCGTGGAAGTGCTAAAGCCTGGTGGCAAGCTAATTATTACGACTCCTTATAAAGAAAAGATTGTGCACCATTTGTGTGTCCATTGCAATCACCCTACTCCGGAAAATGCACATTTGCATTCTTTTGATGAAAATATACTGATGGACATTTGCCC
>JALEHC010000238.1 GCA_022763215.1 Saprospiraceae bacterium | reverse complement strand
TTTTAAAAGATGAATTTCGGAAGAAAAACCCGGCTATTGTTGTTTTTCCACAGTGTGCAGAGCAAGATTATTGGGTAGATGTAAGTAGAAGAATTCTTGCGGATGGAACAAGAATCAGAGAGTTTCCTTTTGGAGAAAAAGCAAGGCCTTCTACGCAAATGGTCATCGAATTGGTTCAACAATTAATTGATGAAAAGAAAGTTGATGAGCAACAATTATATATCATGGGCTTATCTATGGGCGGAATGGCTACTTTTGAATTATTGGCAAGGTTCCCGGATCGTTGGGCAGCTGCCATTCCGATTTGTGGAGGTGGTAATCCTATACTGACAAGATCATATGCAAAGCAAACACCTATTTGGTTGTTTCATGGTGAAGCAGATGAAGTGGTACATGTTCGAAATAGTCGAAGACTATATAAAAAATTGATCGAAGCAGGAGGGAAGGCAAAGTATACCGAATACCCAGGCGTAAATCATGATAGTTGGACTAATGCTTTTGCTGAGCCTGGTTTGTTAGATTGGTTATTTAGCCATAAAAAAAAGAAAGTAGCTAAAGAAAGATATACCAATCCTGTTTTTAGTAAAGTGGAGAAAAAGACGTTCACTTACGCCAATAAAGATGGGAGTGATTTGGGCCTTGATGTGTATTTGCCGAAAGGCGATGAAGTAAAAAAACGCCCGACTGTCTTGTACTTACACGGAGGTGGTTTTGCAGGCGGAGTGCGTGATGACGAAGGCTCTGTATGGTTTGCCGAAAGGCTGGCTAAAATGGGCTATGTGGCTATATCCATGTCTTATCGACTGACCTTGAAAGGCAAATCATTTAGCTGTGATCAGGATGTGCGAACAAAGATCAATACCTTCCAATATGCGGTAGAAGATATCTACTCGGCGACTAATTTTCTGTTGGAAAAAAAGGAAGAATTGGGTATAGATGATACCAAAATCGTGCTGGCAGGGAGTAGTGCTGGAGCAGAGGCTGTGCTACATGCTGCTTACTGGGAAAAAGTCCATTTGCTTCCTTCTTGTCCGGGCTTGCCGGCGGCATTTCGATATGCAGGAGTAATGAGCTTTGCAGGAGCTATTTTGAATGACCAATTGATTAGTGCCAAGAATGCCGTACCAATGGCCTTGTTTCATGGTACTTGCGATCCGCTAGTGCCTTATGCTACAGCACCTCACCACTATTGTGAAGAAAATGAACCTGGTTATATGCTGCTTCATGGGGGGTATGCTATTGCTGAAAGATTGAAAGAGCTTGGAAAACCATACTATTTGATGACGCATTGTGGTGGTGGCCATGAGTGGAGTTATATGCCGATGAATGCCCATTTACCAGCGATAGCCAAGTTTATGAAAGACCAGGTTTTGGATGGTGCTTTTCAGCAACTTCACTTTAAAATTTCGGAAAGTGGAGACTGTGATCGAGTGGAAGGATTACCATTTTGCAAATAATTAGCGGTAATTTTTGACAAAGTATTGAGCCATCATTCCGATGCCCTTGACGGGTATTTTTCCGCGATAGGTGCATTCAAAATCATCTTTAATTCGATGGTAGACCGGTTCAGAAATATTTATGGAACCTATGTCGCTATTGTTTTCCATGCGGGACGCAATGTTGACATTACTACTCCAGATGTCAAAACTAAATTTCTTTTTACCAACGACTCCCGCAACGACCGGGCCGACATGAATACCAATTCGGATATCAAAACACAACTGATCGTCTTGTTCGCAATTAACTTTTTGTGCAGCCACAAAATCCCGAATGGTGATAGCCGCTTCCACCATGCGTTTGCAGGCTAGATCAGCTTGGTCACCAATTCCTGCGATACACATGTAGCCATCTCCAAGGGTTTTAATTTTTTCGAGTTGAAATTGGTCCATGATTTGATCAAAAGTAGAAAAGTAAAAGTCGAGTTTTTGAACGATCGCTTCAGGAGCAACCGATTCGCTTTTTCTGGAAAAATCGACAAAGTCGGTAAACATGATACTGACCTCAGGGTAACTCTTGGGTGTAACAGCACCATTTAACTTGAGTTCTTCTGCAATATTTTTGGGCAGTATATTGAGCAATAGCTCTTCATTTTTGCTCTGCTCTTCTTCCATGCGTTGGTTGGCTGCCTGCAACGCTTTTTCATCCATAAACTGTTTTATCTGGTCATTGTAGCGAAAACTAGCTATAAAAAACGCAGGAAGTGTAATGCCAATAGCTTCAATAAAAAAGACGACTTGTTGGGTATAATCTACTTCCGGGACGAATGCTATAACTATGCCAACAAGTAGTAGGCTAGAAACATTAAAAAGTATGCGCATACGATGTCCGACAAGAAACATGAAGTTAGCCACCAGTACAAAAATAGCGTACATAATCAATGAAAGCCGGTCCATGTAGCTCAAAACCGCCATGATAAGTAGCGTAATACAAATGACTACGAAGGAGGCGTTGATGAGAAGATCGGTATGACTGGCTTTGAGTACTAGTTTGCGTCTGCGATGCAGCCAGATAAAGCTTAGCGGAATAAGATGATAAGCAAAGGCTAGGTGGTTGAGAAATAAATAGAAAATCACCTTGGATTGGTCCATGGCACCAGTTTCATATCGAAGATAATCCAGATACATTAACATACACAGAAAAAAAACAGCCATATAGGCCAGTATTTCCATGCTGCTGATATTACTCAGTCGGATTTTAGCCTGGAATTCTTCCCTGTAAGCCGGAGCAATATGCAGAAATTTCCACATTGGAATTGATTAATAAATTTTGCAGGTGTTAGATCACTTTAGAACCAATTTGGTAAATCTGCTTATATTTTTGAGTGGCGTAATCCATGAAATACTTGAAATTCAGACTCTCACCTGTGATGCGGTGGCATAGCTCATCTGCTGTATACATCCGTCCATGTTGGTGGATATTGGTACGCAGCCATTGCAGTAGGTTAGCGGTATTGCCTTGCTGCAAATCAGCTGATAAATCAGGTAGGTCTTTTTGCGCTTGCGCGAAAAACTGTGCAGCATAAAAACTACCCAAAGAATAAGTCGGAAAATACCCAAAACTTCCGTGTGCCCAGTGAATATCCTGCAAAACAC
>JALEHC010000237.1 GCA_022763215.1 Saprospiraceae bacterium | reverse complement strand
GTGCTTTTTGTTTGCCTTTGATATAGTCTGCAACTAATCTTAAATCTTCAATTCTTGAATTGGTACAACTTCCGATAAACACATAATTGATAGGTTTGCCGATCAGGCTTTCGCCAGATGTGAATCCCATATAATCAAGTGCTTTCTGAAAACTTTTACCTGATTCGGACGGTACCGTTTGACTCACTTTGATACCCATACCTGGATTTGTACCGTAGGTCAGCATGGGTTCAATATCTGCTGCGGGGAATACATATTCCTTATCAAATTCAGCATCTGCATCTGTGTAAAGGGTTTGCCAATAAGCAAGTGCTTTGTCAAATGCTTCGCCCTCAGGCGCATATTTACGCCCTTTTACATAGTCAAAGGTCTTTTCATCAGGCGCAATCAGGCCGCCTCTGGCACCCATTTCTATACTCATATTGCAGATGGTCATGCGCGCTTCCATCGAAAGCGATCGAATGGCACTTCCAGCATACTCTACAAAGTAACCCGTTCCGCCACTAGCGGAAAGCTGAGAAATGATGTACAGAATGATATCTTTGGAAAGCACTCCAGCTTGCAACTCTCCATCAATAGTAATGCGCATACGTTTCGGTTTGCTTTGCAGCAAACACTGGGTAGCGAGCACTTGCTCCACTTGGCTGGTGCCAATACCGAAGGCAATGCAACCAAAAGCACCATGCGTAGAGGTATGGCTATCGCCGCAGACGATGGTCATACCAGGTTTGGTAATGCCTAGTTCTGGCCCGATAACGTGTACAATTCCCTGAAAAGGGTGACCCAAGCCGTATAGGTCTACGCCAAATTCCTCACAATTTTCAACTAGTTTTTGCACCTGAAACCTCGACAATTCTTCCTGAATTGGCAGATGCTGATTTTTGGTGGGTACATTATGGTCGGCGGTGGCTACCGTTTTATGGGTACGAGCCACTCCAATACCTCGTTTCTTTAGTCCATCAAATGCCTGTGGGCTGGTCACTTCGTGAATAAAATGGCGATCGATGTACAAGACATCCATTCCGCCATCTACCTGCGTCACTACGTGCGCATCCCAGATTTTATCAAATAGTGTTTTACCCATTCCTGATTTTTCTTCGGGTGTAGCAGTTGTAGTTATCAATTAAGTGTGTTCATGGGATTACAACTGCGGTAATTGATTTTGAATTATCGGGAAGACGCACCCACTTGAGAGGTCTTCTTTACTATAATTTGTTGTAGATCCTTATCGTCTACTTCCTTTTTGGTGTCAGCTACGGTCAGGAAGTTTTTGTAAACAATATCCAGATCATCTTTTGTTAAATTGAAGCCAATTTCTTTTGCCCGGTAGGCAATAGCTGCCCGACCACTACGAGCCGTCAGTACAATCTTGGAATGATCGACACCAACATCGAGCGGATTAATGATCTCATAAGTTTCGCGTTTCTTGATCACGCCATCTTGGTGAATACCCGAAGAGTGCGCAAACGCATTTGCACCCACGATGGCCTTATTAGGCTGTACGGGCATCCCCATACGGTCTGATACCAAATGGCTAATATTTTGTAGTTGCTTCGTCTGGATAGCTGTTTCGAAGTTCATTTTTGCGTGTTGACGCATAATCATAACCACTTCTTCCAGAGAAGTATTTCCTGCTCGTTCGCCAATGCCGTTGATGGTACATTCGATTTGGCGGGCTCCGTTTTGGATGCCAGCTATTGAGTTGGCTGTCGCCAAACCTAAATCATTGTGGCAGTGCGTAGAAATTACAGCCTTATCAATACCTTTTACGTTTTCACGCAAGTATTTGATTTTAGCACCATATTCTTCCGGAAGGCAATAGCCTGTTGTATCTGGAATATTCAAAACGGTAGCACCTGCCTTAAGTACTGCTTCGAGTACCTGAGCCAAGAATACATTATCTGTACGGCCGGCATCTTCTGCATAGAATTCTACATCTTCTACAAAAGATTTGGCGTATTTGACGGCAGCGACTGCCCGTTCAATAATTTTGTCTTGGGTTGTTCTGAATTTATACTTGATGTGTGATTCAGAAGTACCGATACCCGTATGAATCCGCGGACGATTTGCATATTGAAGTGCTTCGGCAGCCGTTTTGATATCTTTTTCCACCGAGCGCGACAAGGCACAAACGGTAACATCACCCACTGCTTTTGCAATTTCTTCAACAGATTTGAAATCACCAGGACTGGAAATCGGGAATCCTGCTTCGATGATATCCACCCCGAGTTTTTCAAGCGCAATTGCCAGTTCAATTTTCTGCTCCGTATTCAATTTGCACCCTGGAACTTGTTCGCCATCTCTGAGGGTTGTATCGAAAATATAAATCCTGTTGTCCGACATACTGAGTATTAATTATTGAAATAAAAGTGTAAGTTTGTTGACTTCAAAGATATTTTCTTTGGTACAATGCCTATAGCCCAAAATACCAAGCTAATACAAGTTTTCAGACCCGGCGATATTTAGTAAGGAACTGGTTATCAATTTGTTGGTAAAAACAGAATTACAATGCCTAAACAGAAAACAGACGATTTGATTCAATTAATTCGCTCTTTGACAAGGGCTGAAAAGCGTCATTTTCGACTTTTTGTCAAGCGAAATCAGGCATCAGAAGACATCCTTTTTTTGCAGCTTTTTGATGTCCTTGACAAACAAAAAGAATACGATGAGCAACTGATTTTGAAAAAACTGCCTGCGATTAAAAAAAGGCAGCTTTCGAACTTAAAAGCTCATTTGTACAAACAACTACTAACAAGTCTGCGATTACTCAACAAAAATCACAACGAGGATATACAGATTCGCGAAATGATCGATTATGCCAAGGTGCTTTACAACAAGGGCCTTTATCGACAAAGTCTCGAAAGCCTGGAAAAAGCAAAGCAAAAAGCCATACAGGGCTGCTTTTCAACTATGGCTTTGGAGATCATTGATTTCGAAAAGCATATCGAATCGCAATATATTACCAGAAGTATTGAAGGTAGAGCAGAAGAACTCACCGAGGAGTCTTCTCAAATCGAACAGGTTATAGCAACAGCTAATATGTTGTCCAATATCTCTTTGCGCTTGTACGGACTTTACCTCAAGGTTGGCTATGCTCGTAATGAGAAGGATTTTTTGATGGCTAAGGAGTTTTTTATAGCTCACTTCCCAAAAGTAGATGTCGATAAACTCGATTTTTATGGTCGCTTGCACTATAATCAGGCGCATATGTGGTATTATCACATGACCCAAGACTTTGCGCTTTGTTATCGCTATGCCCAATCATGGATTGATTTGTTTGAGGAGCAACCAGAAATGAAGCGGCTCAATGCACCGCTTTATTTAAAAGGAATGCATAATCTACTTAATGCTCTTTTTAATACGCTTTATTACGAAAAATTCAAGGAAGTCCTTGAGCAATTGAACCATTTCCCGAAAGAGGTGGATATCAAACAGGTGCGCAATATTGAAGGGCTTTTTTATCTGTATAAATATATCCATACCATCAAGCTTCACTATCTGGAAGGGACATTTTCGGAAGGACTGGCAGTGGTGCCAGAACTAGTCAAAAAAATGGAGGATGACCAATACAATTGGGATCATCACCGAATTATGTTGTTCCAATATCGGATAGCTTGTTTATATTTTGGTTCGGGTAATAATGATGAAGCCATCAATTATCTTAACCTGATTATCAACCAAAAAAATCCGGATTATCGGGAGGATATTCAGTGTTTTGCTCGCATTTTGAATTTGATCGCTCATTTTGAGCTCGGAAATGCGCAATTGGTAGAATATCAGGTAAAATCGCTGTATCGCTTTTTAGCAAAAATGGATGATTTGCATGCGGTTCAGAAAGAAATTGTTCGGTTTTTGCGAAAAACACCGCGCATGCGCGAGAGTGAGTTGAAAGATGAGTTTATTCGCCTGAAAGACAAGCTGACTCAACTGGAAGATGATCGTTTTGAAAAGAGAC
>JALEHC010000236.1 GCA_022763215.1 Saprospiraceae bacterium | reverse complement strand
GAGTTGTTAAAAGATAAAAGCACCGAACAAAAATAAATCGGACATGAACTTCATCATTTATGATTTGGAGGCTACCTGCTGGCAGGGCAGACCACCATCAATGGTACAGGAAATAATAGAAATTGGTGCAGTTAAATTAAATCGTTTTGGTGAATACGGAGGTTCATTTAATCGTTTTATCAAACCTAAGTTGAATCCGAGATTGTCTAGCTTTTGTCTGGAATTAACCTCAATTGAGCAAACGGATGTCGATCGGGCTTCTGGTTTCGTGGATGTGGCAGAAGCATTTCAAGATTGGGCGGAAGTCTTTGATGAAGAATACTTGCTTTGTTCTTGGGGCAGTTTTGACCGTAAAATGTTGATGCAGGACTGCATGCTACATGATATGGAATATGACTGGGTGGACCCACACATTAATCTAAAAAGACAATATCACGATATCAAACGCATTCATCGCACACGTGGATTGCGGTATTCTGTTGAAAAAGAAGGCTTTGAATTTACTGGGATTCATCATCGGGCTATTTCAGATGCTGAAAATCTAGCCAAAATATTTACGAAATATTTAGACGAGTGGCAGTTTTAGCAGTCGATATAATGCTTTCTTAGGCATTTTTTGAACACTTCCAGGCTTGTAGGAAGGGAGTTGTAGGTCCTCAATTTGGTATCGGAGTAGGCGAAGAACCGGAAACCCCACTTTTGCACACATTCTTCTGACTTGTCGATTTTTACCTTCTGTCAGACTCAGGCTCAGCCAGGTGGTTGGTATGTTTTTGCGGAAACGCACCGGCGGATCACGTTCTGGTAGGTCTGTGGGAGGAGATATGATTTTCGCTTTGGCGGGACGGGTATGGTGGATTTTTTTGTTGATTTTGATATCTACCCCCTTTTCTAATTGTCGGATAGCTTCAGCTGTAGGAATACCTTCAACTTGAACCCAATAGGTACGGTCATGCGCATTTTTGGGATCTAATAATTTGGTATTGAGTTTCTTATCGTCTGTGATAATCAGTAGACCTTCGCTGTCTTTATCGAGCCTTCCGATCGGATAGACATCTGGCGGGAATGCATATAAATCCGAGAGGGTAAGATGCTCAGGAATTTCTTTGGTAAACTGGCTTAAACAGCCATAAGGCTTATTGATAATAAAGTAAGTCATAATAATAGAAATTCCTGAGACAAATAATTTTTAGACATTGAAGCGGAAATGCATAACATCGCCGTCACCAACGACATATTCTTTGCCTTCTACACCCATTTTTCCAGCTTCCTTTACAGCTTGTTCGCTGCCATGCTGTACATAATCAGCGTATTTGATCACTTCTGCGCGAATAAATCCTTTTTCAAAGTCAGAGTGGATTACACCGGCAGCCTGCGGCGCCTTAGTTCCTTCCTGAATTGTCCACGCACGAACCTCTTTTTCACCAGCGGTAAAATAGGTAATGAGGTTGAGCAAACTGTAACAGCCGCGGATTACTTTATTTACACCTGGTTCTTTTAAGCCCATATCAGCCAAAAACTCGTTGCGTTCTTCGATATCTTCCAATTCAGCGATATCTGCTTCGATTCCGGCACTAATTAAGATAACTTCTGCATTTTCAGGAGCCACCTTTTTTCGGAATGCTTCCGTATATTCATTGCCATCATGCACCGACTCTTCATCTACATTGCAGATATAAAGAATTGGTTTAGCGGTAAGTAGCATCATTTCTTTGAGAAGTGGCAATTCATCATCACCCAATTCGAGGGAACGAGCCGGGTTTTCAGTCTCTAGGTGTGCCAGTATTTTTTCGGCTGTCGCCAAATTTTTCAAGACCTCCTTATCTTGGCTTTTAGCCATTTTGCGTAGCTTTTCCAGTCGTTTTTCAACGGTCTCAATATCTTTCAGGATGAGCTCGGTATCGATAATGTCTTTGTCTCGGACAGGATCTACACTGCCATCAACGTGAATGACATTGTCATTGTCGAAACAGCGAACAACGTGGCAGATAGCATCTACTTCCCGGATATTTGCAAGAAACTGGTTTCCAAGACCTTCCCCTTGGCTGGCCCCTTTGATCAAACCTGCAATATCTAAGATTTCGATAGTTGTAGGTAATATTTTCTGCGGATTAACGATTTTGGCTAATTCGTCAAGTCTTGGATCCGGAACGGTGATTACACCGAGGTTGGGGTCCTTTGTTGCGAATGGATAATTTGCAGCCAGTGCTTTAGCAGAGGTTAGTGCATTAAAAAGCGTTGATTTGCCTACATTGGGAAGGCCAACAATGCCACACTGTAATCCCATGATGAAAGATTTTATTGGTTGAATTGCTCAAATCGGCGCAAATATATAGTAAAGCAAGCAACTTTTTATCATTCCAAATGCTTTCTTTCAAATGGAGCATTTTTGGTAAAGAATATCCTTACGGAATATTAATGTACCTTCGCAATATGAATTTTTTAGCGCACCTTTTTTTATCCTGTCAGGACGAAGAATTGATGATCGGCAATTTCATTGCCGACTTTATCCGCAATCGGGAAGTTGGAGCGTACTCAAAGGGCGTTCAGCAAGGAATTCGGCTACATCGTGCTATTGATACTTATACCGATAACCACCCGATTGTGTTGGAAGGCGTAAGACGTTTGCGTAAAGATCATTCCAAATATGCACCAGTTGTGATTGATGTTTATTACGATTATTTATTGGCCAATAATTGGCAAAAGTATTCTGATGAATCTTTAGAAGTATTTACCGCAAGGGTATATGAGCAGCTTATGGGGCAATTGGAACGTATGCCCCCCATCTTGCAGAAGCGTTTGCCATTGATGGTAGCTGACAACTGGTTGGTTCAATATGGAAAACTAGCAGGACTTTCCTATACTTTTAGCCGGATGAAAAGTCGGGTTAGTAAGCCAGAAATGCTGGATGCTGCTCCAGACAGTTTAATGAAAGACCTTCAAAAATACGAATCTGAGTTTATTGCCTTTTTTCCTGATATTCAACAGTATGTAAACGAATTTTGTGCCTGCTGATTCTAACGCCAGCCTGCAGCTTGCAATACTTCAAAAGGTTTACATTCAAATTCTTTTTTAAACTCTTTTATGAAATAACCAATATTGGTATAGCCTACTGCTTGGCCCACTTCCCGGACCGTTCTGAATTGCCCCGAGCGAATGTGTTTCATGGCTATTTTCAACCGAAGATTTCTGGTGATTTTTTGAGGCGATTTTCCGGTAATCATCTTGGCTTTACGTATAAGGTGGCGTTCGCTAAGCCCCATTTCTCTTGCGAGAAATTCATTGGATAGGTGTTTACTATTCAGGTTTTTAGTGATTAGCTCTTCTAGCCTCATTTTCCATTTCGTTTCCTGCGTCATAGTTAGGATTTTTGATGATAGGATAAAGATGGCTTTTGTAGTTCGTTTCTACCAAAGACAATTTTGAGCTAAAACCATTATTTTTTCTTGATTTTGATACGCGTTATTGGGTTTAATTGACAGAATATCATATTTTTATAGTGACACAATTACCATAAAATGCCTAAGATAATTGCTACCAAATTAGCTCAGATGCTGGCGTGTTTCAGCAAAGAGGAGCTAAAATCATTTGAAATTTGGTTGAAATCACCGTGGTTTAACACCAATAAGAACCTACCCAAATTAATTGCTGAGCTTAGTAAGTTTCATCCAACCTTTGAGAGTAAGCATCTGAATAAGGAGAAGCTGTTTGCCCGCGTTTTGCCGAAAGGCAAGTATAGTGACCGCAGATTTAACAATTTATTTTCGGACGCCTATCTGGCAGCAGAGCAGTTTTTAATTTTTCATCGATTACAGGAACAAGAAGATTTACAGGAAGATTTGTTGACTCGCGAATTGCAGGAAAAGTATTTAGAAGACTGGTTTTTTAAACGAGTTGACGAAGTGTCCCGAAATCTGGAAACCCGAAATAACAAGAAATGGACGGATCATTTGCAAATGTACCAGTATCATAGTAGGGTGTATGCACATCCAGGCTCAAAAACGAGAGCTAAGGGAGGAGGTGAATTGCTTTACAAGATGAACGAGGAGTTAGATACTTTATATTTGCTTGAAAAAGCGTATCTGCTCAATGAAATGTTTTTTAGAAAACGTATCATGAATGAAGAGCATCCCTATTTTGATGCGGAATTAAAATACTGGAAAGCGCTGAGTGAAAAAATGGAACAT
>JALEHC010000235.1 GCA_022763215.1 Saprospiraceae bacterium | reverse complement strand
TCTGGCTTAGAAAAGGTTTTTTCCAGCAAATAGTCCAAAACCCGGGAACAAAAGAACTTTTCTCCTTTGGCGGTTGCATTTATGGCATCAATGATCTCTTTGTCATCACAGCTTTTGGTTAGAAAACTATTGATGCCTGATTCGAGTACATCGTAGATATTTGTCTTGTTTTCGTCACCGCTAATGATCAGGATATTTGTACGAGGAGCCGTTTTTTTAACTAGGTCAATCGTCTCTTTTCGGAATGCTGCAGCTTGATTATAATCCATAATAAGCACTTGCGGATGATGCGCCTGAAGCAAGGCCAACAACTGTTTTTCATTAAGCGCTTCGGCCAATAAATCAAAGCTTTGATGCTCACTGAGCAGTTTTTTCAACCCCAGGCGTATGAGGTATTGATTATCCGCTACCACTATGGATGTTCTATCTTGCATATTTCAGTCGTTCCTGGTTATTAGGTGCTAATTTACACCTTACTAACTTATCAAACAACTTTATTTAGACTTAGTTTAGATAAGAATACCGGCAATTTTTAGTTTTTTGCTTCTCTAAATGGCTTTAGCTAGAAGCCGAAAATTCAGGGTTGTTTTCATCCAAATACTGTTCCTCAGACTTGTTTTCAAATCGTACTCGAAGCTTGTAATTTCCACTCATATTGCTAACCAAAGGCGAGAACATCGTGTTCATCAGCTCTACAGCTCTCTGCTTTGCTTTGTCCATGATGTCGCTTTCTACAGCTTCTCTGCGAAACTCTTTTCTGAGCACGTTAAAGTTTTTGTTGAGATCAACATCCTTTACTTCGCGCAACCAGCCAATATCCAGCTTGTCAATTTTAGGATAAACCTCATGGGAAAGTATCGTCGGGTTGGGAAGGCTAACCGTCACCATCTTATTGCGAGAATCTAGACTTACGTCAAAAAAGTCATCTAGCTTAAACCCAACTTTCAATCTTGAAATAGCCGAAACTTCAATATCAGAAGAAGACACATTGAAACCCCAAATTTTGGTTTGTAATTTTTTATTGATTCCTTTTTTGTCGCTGACTTCCATCGTAGCCAGCTCGGCTATGACTCGCTCTACTTTTTCCTGCAATAAGCCACGAGATTTACCAAAATCTTCAATAGCTGCTCTTTCCGACATCCGCTTAACCATTGGGTTCAGCGCTTCAACCATAGCTATACCGCAAGGCGTATCCACGCTTTGTCCTTTGGCATAGATTTTACCACCTTGAGTTTCGATCAGGGATGTAATGACGTGGTTGACGAGAAAACAAGTGTATTTGGAAGCAATTTCTTTCAGTATATCAACCGAGCTGGTCGATTCATTGTCATACCAAGTCTGATAAAGCGCAGAAGTGGTATCTTTCATTTGAATAAAATCATTAAAGTACAAATTACGCAAATACGGATGGTGCTTGTCGTACTCCTGCTCTAGCTTGTTTTTAGCAGACTGTGGAATATCCATACGATTGGCAACATGCTTTAAGATCGACATATTGAGCTCGTACACCAGATCATTAAATTCACGTCTGTAACGATGCGGATTGGATAGTATCGCCAGGGCGTTTTCAACGTCCAAATCCATTTGATAATCCGAAGGAACGTATTTGAGCTGTACCTCCTGAGGTACATTCGTGTAACCAGTAGCCTTATTGTAAACATTGCGGAATACATAAATTCCGATCAGGCTTACCGCCAAAATGATGATAGCCCAGCGGCCAATAGTTACTCGTAAATCTCTAGGTGAATCGTGGTCTGCCATGAAGCTTTTTTTAGTCTTTTGTTGATGAAGATGCCTCCGGGGTAGTTTTCTTGTTAATTGTCTTCGCTTTCGCTAAATGTTTAAGAATAAGACAAATTTAATAACTTTAGTGCTGCTCCCGGGAAGTGGGGCTTATTAATCCTTAAATGTTTAAAAAATTGTCATTACTATTCTGCCTTTTCTTTCAATTCTTCTATTATGACGCTCGTAAAATAGTAATGTTTTATATACAACATTTGTTTTTGCTAAAAACAAAATTCGTATGCTCAATCCTCAAACGACCCTTAACTGCAAAGGCCAACTACTCGATTTAAGCAAACCTCTGGTTATGGGTATTTTAAATGTAACTCCCGACTCTTTTTATGACGGTGGAAAATACAAAAGTGACGGTGCTATTGCTACTCAAATTGGTAAAATGCTGGAGGAAGGAGCCAACATTATTGATATCGGTGGGATGTCTTCGCGCCCAGGCGCTGATATCATCACCACCAATGAAGAAATCGACCGGGTTATGCCGGCTATTAGTTATATCCAACAGCATTATCCTTCAGCTATCATTAGTATAGATACCGTTCATGCCGTAGTTGCACGTACTGCGGTAGAAGGTGGAGCAAGCATAATCAACGACATTTCTGCCGGACGTATAGATGCAGATTTGTATACCACCGTAGCTGATTTGGGGGTTCCTTATGTATTGATGCACATGCAGGGTAAGCCAAAAGATATGCAACAACAGCCTCAATACAAAGATGTGGTTCAAGAGGTGTTAGATTTCTTGATTGCTGAGCTTGGAAAATTGAGAAGCTTAGGTGTAAAAGATATAATAATTGATCCCGGATTCGGATTTGGCAAAAGCCTAACCCACAATTATCAATTGCTCAAAAAAATGCATATTTTCAATATTTTGGATTTGCCTATCTTATGTGGCGTTTCCAGAAAATCAATGATTTATAAATTGCTGAATACAAAACCGGAACACGCCCTTAACGGAACAACGGCTCTTCACATGATCGCCTTGCAGCAAGGTGCCAAAATACTGCGCGTCCACGATGTGAAGCAAGCGGTGGAAACAATTCAGCTCTGGGAACAACTGGAAAATGTGTGATGCATGGAACTTCGACGAATAGAAGACCTGACCGAAAATGATGTCAAAAAAGTAGGCCGACAATTTATTAAGTCCTACTATCGCAACCGTCCACGAGATGGGCAGGCGATTCTTGAAGTCGACATGCGCGGCCAAGGTGGCATTATTGCGGATGGAATGCTCCAATTTCCAAAGCCAGAGCAGGAGGGAGGTGGTAATTTTATTGCCACTTTCGAGGCCACTTCTTACGATACGAGGCATGAAGTTTATTATACCAAGCAAAAAGGGCTGATTCGCTGGGACGCTGCTGCCATTTCATCTACTTTAGTAGCACTAGCTTTTATGTATCTGTACTTGCAGGACTATTGGCTGGTTCGAAACTATGCTGATATTTTTTATCATTTCGTTTGGCTTTTGTTGGTTTGGTTTGTTTTTGGTTTTTTGATCACTTTGGTGATTGGTCGGTTTCGTCGATATCGATACATTTATGCTATTGAACAATTCAAAAAATACCATGCTGATGAGCAATGGGTTGTCATTGGAGAGGATGTATTCATCAGTATGAAAGATGATGCTTATTATCAGGAACTAAAAAAACAATGTATTCACAATGGCTTTGGCTTACTGGTCGTCAACAAAGATCATACTTACCTCAAGGTCGTCACTCCTGCATTAACTCGCTTGGATAAAAAGGAACGAAGAATAGTAGAATTTATCTCTCAAAATGAACTGACCCGACGAATACAAGAAGGCCTGCCCGGTGATTGGATGAAAAAATGGATGAATCGATCTTGGGATGGATTTGTACCCGGTGATTCTTTAAGTCAATTGAATCGCTTTCGCAAAAGTTATCAGTTTCAGCTTGGCTTTTGTACGCTTGCGCTCGCATTAGTGATTCTAATTCTCGTACGAGAATATCGAGAACGACCTGTTATCTATTACGATCAAGAAGCTTATGTGGAAGAAATCATGCGATTCAATGCCAAGCTTCAAGGCCGAGAACCCAATAATTACATCCTTGATACGCCTTACTTCTACCCATTACCATTACTGATTGACACTCGTGATATTCCAAATATTCTTTCTCTACAATTACAAGAAGAAACTGAAAACAAAAACGTCAATACTCAGGCTGAGGCAGATGGGACACCTTTCATTTCAACGGAGTCTGATATTTTGGTGACAACCGAACAACCTCGTAAAAAAGTGACGTATGATTGTTCACGATTTTATAATATCACTCGCAATAAATACATGATTCTTGAAGGCTACTATGATACTTTTGAGGAAGTAAATACCAAGGTTAGTCAGTTCAATGCACTTGGCCTTACGGCAAATGCACTCTGGATGGGATGTTTTTATAAAGCAGAAAGTGGTTATGCTATTTATTTCAACACCTTGTATAACACAACCGACGAGGCTGGCCTGGAAGCAGAGGATCTC
>JALEHC010000028.1 GCA_022763215.1 Saprospiraceae bacterium | reverse complement strand
CTCAAGCCGTAAATTTCTACGACCGACTTTTGCCTCTAGTCACCAATGACACCATTATACAAAGCTGTTTTTCAGAATGCTCAGATGACTTGATGTGCACTCCGCCTGTTGAACCAACTATGGTTACTTTCATGGTCGATATGCGCCAACAAGAAGTCAGTAATGCCGGTGTTTATTTGGGTGCAGATTTTGACAACTGGAGCGGTAATATTGCCTTGCAGGATGATGACGAAGATGGTATTTGGTCCACCATAATTCCGCTTAATCCGGGTACTTACGAATACAAATTTATCAATGGCGGCCCTGGCTTTAATGGAGTGATTGAAGACCTTGATCCGGAGACAGATGGCGATTGTACGATTACCAACGGTATTTTCACCAATCGTGTGATGACCGTTATTCCGGGCATGACCACGATGGAGCTTGATTCGGTTTGTTTTGGTAGTTGTAGTTCTTGTATCATATCCAATACCACCAAGCCAAATGCAGACTGGTCAGTACAAGTCGTCCCGACCATTGCTCAGGATCAGGTTTGGTTACTTTTCAGAGATCCCGCTTTCGCGGAAAAAAATATCCGGGTATTTGCATCCAGCGGTCAACTGATTTTTGAAGACCAACTTTTCAATCAGAGTGGCCCTTACAATTTAGCGACAGCTAAATGGCCAGATGGCTTATACGTTGTACAGATTCAGCGTGGCCGCGAATGGGTGAGCAAACGCATTATCGTCCAGCATTAGGCTCAATAATCTGTACACCGCTTTGTTCAAAGCGATCCATTTGAGGCAGGGCTGTTGCAGCTTCTTCCAGGCTGATCACTTTAGAAATCAGCAGCTCAGGTTGCAGTAGTCCTGCCTTTATCATTTGCAGCAGTTCAGGGTAGCGGTGCGCCTGCATACCGTGGCTACCCAAAATTTCTAGTTCTTTGGCAATGACCATATCCATCGGGATTTTGGGGTGTTGATGCTGTGCAGTCATGAGCCCAACTTGTATATGTTTGCCTTGCTTCCGCAAATTGGCCACAGAGTTGAAGCAGGTTTCAGAATGCCCCAACGCATCCAGCGACACCTGCACTCCGCCATGGCTTAGTTCTTTTACTGCCTCGACTACATCTTCTGCTTCACCTGCTTGTACCGTAGCCACTGCGCCCAGTTTTTTGGCGAAAGCCAACGCATCTGCTCGAATATCGATGGCAATGGGAAGAGCTCCCATGGCTTTGGCAATCATAATAGCCGATAAACCGACTCCTCCACAGCCATGAATGGCCACGTATTGGCCAGCTTGGACCTTGCCCTGATCAACGATAGCCCGAAAAGAAGTGATAAATCGACAGCCCAAAATAGCGGCCGTTTGAAAATTGATGCCTTCCGGCAAATGAACTAAATTGAGATCAGCCTGCTCAATGGCAACCAGATCCGCAAACGAGCCCCAGTGTGTAAAGCCCGGTTGCGACTGATTATCGCAGACTTGCTGCTGGCCAGCCTGACAAGGCCGACAACTACCACAACCACAAACGAAAGGTACGGTTACTCGGTCGCCGACTTTGAAGTGACGAACATTTTTCCCCACTTCCACGATTACGCCAGCCAGTTCATGCCCAGGCACATGAGGCAATCGGATATCGGCATCGTGGCCCATCCAGCCGTGCCAATCACTCCGGCAAAGTCCGGTCGCTCGCACCTCTATCAAAGCACCATGTGGCGCAATAGAAGGATCAGGAAGATCGGTATATATTATAGGGCCTTGAAACTCGTGATAAATTAGTCCTTTCATCATTTATTTTGTGCTGACTTTATAAAATTTCACTTGTTTGTAATTCCGTCAAACTACTTAATTACTTGAAAGTTTGCCTAAAAAGCAGGAATTTACAAAGAAGTACAAAAGCTAAAAAATCAAACTCAAATATCCCTCGATGGGAGCGTTTGTTCTACAGTCGTTTTGCTCGAAAAGTTTGCGTATGGACCGTTTAGGAATATTACTTTTATTAATATTTTTTCTAAAACTACCTTGTGCTTCTTTTGCCCAAAAACAGAAGCTAGAAGGAATAGTTTTTGATAGCCTACAGCAACCTATTCCTTGGGTTAATATAATAGACACTTCTTCTGGTAGAGGCACCTACAGCGACATCAACGGGTATTTTTCTTTTTCCGTGGATAGTCTCTCCACCTTAAAATTCCATGCAATTGGTTATCAAGAACTCCTTGCCAAGCCTGATGGACAGCCAATGAAAATATTCTTAAAAAAGAAGGCACATCGACTTGCAACCATTGAAGTTCGACCACCATTGAAATCAGGCGACATATCCAGTTGGAAGGCAGGCAAAAAAAAGAAGTGGAGTAGCCTTTCGGCAAATCCTAAGTTTTCCTTTCAAGCTGGTGTAGCTTTCCCAAATCCGTTACAAATTGAAGCGGAGATTGAAAGTATCACACTATATCTCAAAAATAACGAAGTTGATACTGCCTATTGTAAATTACATGTATATGAGCTAAATAAAGATGGAGCCCCTGATAAATCGTTGCTACAACAGCCTGTAATAATAAGCATTTTGCGAAAGCGGAAATACCAGAAACAAAGTATTAATTTATCATCCCAGCATATCTCCATTCCTCAAAATGGCTTTTTGGTTGCCCTCGAATTGATTAATCTTCCAATTAATCAATATCAAGAAACTCGAGAGATTAATGGTACTTCCATTGTGCAAACTCTTCTTGCGCCCAAACTGATGCTCTGTATGCCTGAAAACGACCAACTAAAAGCCTGGTATAAAAACGAGCACGTTTGGCTAGCACCTACCCCTCTTTCCATCGAAAAAACGCAAAAAATCCCCTTTTTTGAAGTACATTTCCGATACTGAAAACAAGCATTTATATCAATGGAACAACGACTTAGGTATCAATTAGTTTATCAACCGTGGAAAGACGCTTTATTTGTGGTGGTTGCTTCGCTAAGCAGTATTATTATACAGTGGAATGACCTAAACTGGAAAGATGTAGCCTGGCATGCGATGATCATGACTGGTATTTTTGTGCTATTCCGCATGCTTCAATTGGGAACTACCGTTTTCATTTTCCGGGCTGATGCATTGCAAGTGCAGACCTTTGGAATTTGGCGCAAAAGCTATTCCTACCAAAATATGCGTCGCATTATTGTTCGCTCTTATGAGCACCACATTTATGGATTTCAGCGAAAGCTGAGCATCCGCATGCAAAATGGCCGAAAAACCACCATTCTGGTCTCCCAATTAAAAGAGCCTGAAATATTTCTCTCCCTCTTACAATCCAAAAAGGGAAATGCCAAATGGATTGAGCAAGACCAAACTGGTGAAGTGCTGCAAAGTGCTTAGGCAGCAGGCAATATGAGTGCTGCCTGCTCCTTGGCCAACCCAATTTGGGCGGAAGCCCCACTGTTAAAAGGCAAAAAATCTTGCTCGATTCCGTCACTAAAAATTACACCATTGGAGGGCATGAAGGATTCTAATTCCAACTTTATGGAACTTTTGAGTCGACCAAAAACAATTCCAGCTTGCGTACGCTGACTTATAAAAGGTTCGCGCACTGCAAAGAGTAATTCCTCCGCAGCTAATTGGGGCTTGCGAACTTGTCTTAATCGACCATGCATACCATTGATACTAGCTACCATATTGAAAACAGAACTCATCCAGCCAGTCGATCCAGCCTGTGTAGAAATAATAATGCCACTTGAAGAGTGACGCTCTATTTTCCCCTGATAACCAATCTGATAACGAGCCGACACATGAGATGAAGCACCAATAAACAAGTCATTGAAGCCAAGCAAGCGTTGGCCGTTGTTGAGTTTAGCTTCCGCAAAATGCAATTTCCGCAGGCGGAATTTAGACTCTAACAATTGCCTCACGCCAGCTACTGCATTTTGGTAATGAAAAGGCAACAATATGCCGTCATAGCGTGCCGGATCGGGATTGACGCCGATGATGGGGCAGTTATTGGCATATTTGGCAGTGT